>CAYQMW010000010.1:0-13865 GCA_964418715.1 uncultured Methanobrevibacter sp.
ATTTCAACTGTAAAAAAATAAAATTTGAAATAAGCCTATAAAATTTTACAGACTCTATTTTTTAAGATATTTTTATAAATCAATTAAAAAAAATTTCATTCAAATTTTTTAAGTATCTCACCATAAACTTCTTTTAAAGTTCCATCTGAATTTTCGTATATTCTTTTTAAAATAAGTTCAGGAGTACTACGTGCTAAATAATGCATTTTAGGAGTTCTATCAACTATTAAATCATAGTTTTCATCTAATCCTTTAGCTTCTATACCGTCAACACGGACATTTGTATAATTCATTAATTCTTTAGCCATATGGGTTACAATTATTCCAAAGGAATTGGTTTTTTCAATCATTTCAATAAAACTGGATATGATTTTAACAGCGGCTTCAAGTTCAGTTATTCCTTCAAGTTCATCAAGTAAGACTAATTTTTGTGATTTTGTTGTAACTATTGGCATAAAAACATTTAAGAAACTTTCAAATGCTCCAGCATCAAGTGATCTTTTTTTGGAGAAATGATATAGTTCATCAAGAACAATTATCTCGGCATGTTCTGCACATACAGGCAGTCCTATTTGTGTCATTATGGATATTTGACTTACAGTTTCAAGAAGTGTAGTTTTACCTCCACTATTTGCTCCTGTAAGCAGTGCCACATTTTCATCTTTTGTAAGTTCATAATCAACTGGCTGGATTTTATCCTTATCATTTAATGCTAGGTTAAGGTGAATAATTCCTTTAAGTTTTATCTCATCAGATAATATTGGAGGATTTAAATCATATTCATATGCAAAACTTCCAAGGGCAAATTCAAGATCAAATTTAATTATCTCTAAAACTTCCTTTTCTGCACTATCTTTAATTATGGATAGTTGTTTTGCAGCATTTATTTTCATATCATATAAATTATTTTCACGTTTAGATTCAATTTCATTTTTTACTCTTTGGATTTCACTCTCATCTACTTCAAGAGGATATTGTTTTAGGAATGGGTCAAAGTTTATTGAAGTTTTTTCATAAATCATTTCAGACAATTTACTTAAAGTTTCGTCAAATATATCTTCTAGTTTTGAAGGCATCTCTTGATTTAATAAATCGAGAATTTCATCTCCTTCAAGATCAATATTTTTTATCTCACTTTTAAGGGAGTCATCACCCATAGACTTAACTTCATTAACAATCTCGTCAATATCAATATTTTCCTTTTCAAGAATATTAATATCATCAAGAATTGGGTTAATATCTTCAAGGACAGTATTAAGATTTAAAATTTTTCTAATTTCACAAACATTATTAAATAATTCCCGGTTTGCATTGAAGTAATTAAGTATAATATCTGGTACAATTTCCTCATTTGGGGAGTCTCTATTTAACATTATTAAATTGCTTAATTCTCCAAAATCAAGAAAACCTTCAGAGTAAACATAGAAAATAAGTTCATAACTCATTATCTCTTCTCTAAGTCCTGGAGAATCAGTAGCGGTAATAATAGGATAATATTGATTAAGGCCAAGTTCAGTTAGATAAGAATTATCTTCTTCATTTTCTACAATAATTACTTTTCCTGAATCGTAATTTGGCTTAACTTCAACAGGTTCATGAAG
Organism: uncultured Methanobrevibacter sp.; assembly: GCA_964418715.1. Classification (GTDB taxonomy): domain Archaea; phylum Methanobacteriota; class Methanobacteria; order Methanobacteriales; family Methanobacteriaceae; genus Methanarmilla. The sequence goes on from CAYQMW010000010.1 coordinate 1,602, forward strand.
ATTTTTCATTAAACTTCTAAGATCTTTAATAGGTAATGTGGATACTTTCTCTTTTGCATCCATTACAAAATCAATATGGTTTTGAATTTTCTTTTTATCTTTAATAGGGCTTAAAAGGAGAATTCTGTTTTTTGAATATTCAGTATTGGCATAGCTTAATATTTTTTCAATAATCTCTGAGTATAACTGGAAAGCTCTTTCACTTTTTAAGAAGTCTTTTTTAGGATTTACTAGAAGTTGATTTAATATTTCAACATCTTTTCTATGAGAAATTCCTTCAATAGAACTAATCTTTTCAAGTTCCATATTTTCCACAATTCTATTTAGCTCTTCTTCTCCACCAAGTTCATGAAGGATTTTATTTGCTAGTTTTTCTCCAACACCTTTAATATCCTGTAATTTAATTTGACTATCCATTAGAATACAACCCTACAAAAATGACTAATTAATGAATATTTTAAAATTCCTATTAATTAATTATAAAATTAATTATATATTTTTTAGATTAGTATAAATATTTATTATGAGAGTAGATGAAAACTATTATTTAAATTTTATAAAAAATATTAATATAATTAGTAAATTAAATAATTAATAATCATATCATTAATTAACTAATAATTAATGTTTATTTATAAATTTTTATTAAAAAATAGGAGTGATTTTATGAATTTTGAGGATAAAAAAGTTTTAATTGCATATTATTCTCGCCGCGGGGAAAACTATGTAAATGGAGATGTTGTAAATCTTGAAAAGGGAAATACAGAAATAATCGCAGAGTTTATCCAGGAATTTACTGGTGGGGATATTTTTCAAATTGAAAGTAAAAAAGAGTATTCCGAGAATTATTTTAAATGTATTGATGAGGCAAAAGAAGAATTGGAAAAAAAGGTTATGGTTGAGTTAAAAGAAAATATAGATAGTATTGATGAATATGAATATATTTTCTTAGGTTATCCAAATTGGTGGGGAACAATACCTATGGTAGTTGCTACTTTCCTTGATACAAATAACTTTGATGGAAAAATTATATATCCTTTCTGTACTAGTGAAGGTAGTGGTTTAGGTACAAGTATTTCATCTATTAAAAAATATGCACCGGGTAGTGTAATTAAAGATTCTCTTTCAATTCACGGGGCAGAATCAGACAGTTCCAAGGATAAAGTTAAAATGTGGATTGATTATTTATAATTTTAAATATATTTATAAACTAAATCTATTTTTCTTTTATTTTTAATTATTTTTTAATTTTTTTTAATTATTCTCTTTCTCTTTTTTTATCATAATCCCATATGAGATATTATTTTATTTAAGAAGCCTATTATAGTTTAAATCAGTTGTTTTAAAGAAATAATCTTCTAGTTTATTATTTAAATTATTTAATTCCTTATTGTCTAATTCATTAAAAACAGATTCTTCAAATATCTTGATTATTTCATTAATAGTGTCTTCATCAGTCCATCTTAAATCAACTGCAAAGTTTAAAAGCCCAATTGATTTTAGATGGTTCATTTGCCTAAGTAGGGATAATTTTTTACTGAAAAGCATAATTATATCATTAGTTATACTTCCCTGAATCGGATAATAATCCTTATGTATATCTTTAAGGCATATGTCTAAATCGGTGTCTTTTGTAAGTTTAATGTTTAGGTCTTTTTTCAAATTTTTCACATCTTTTTTTGCAAGTATTGGCTTTTTACTTATCATTGTCTCAAGGGTACCACCAATAATCATTTCAATATTATTGGAATCGGTATTTTTCACTAATTCATCAATATCTTCTTTTGAAAGTTCTTCTGAGATGGTTAAAACATTGAAATTTCCTAGATTATTTATTGTCATGTGATTGTAGACATTTAAATAGGCAGATCCATAAAGATGTTTATCTTCTGTTTTTAAAATTTCACTAAGGCCTACTGCAGAACACATTATATTGAAATTAATTGAGAATTTGGATAGTATTCCTAAAACTTTAAAAAGTCCATTTAATGTTTCTCTATTTGTTATATCTGGCCATTTCCATACAAGTTCATACTCTTTATTTTCACTTAAGGCATATGCTTCTTTTAAGAAGTTTACACAGTAATTTATATTAAATGGATTTTTATAATCTTTAAATAGAATGTTTTTATCACTGTCCGGAATTTCCAAATAAACTCTATTAATATTTAAATTATCATCAAGTCCTTTAAGGGCATATAAATTATTGAGATAGATTGATAAGGATTTATCATTATTTGAGGTATTTGAATTTTCTAATGATTCATATTTTTCTCTGTAGAAATTGTCCTTAAATTTTTTATAATTAACTTTAACTTTATCTAAATCTTGAGGAATAAAAGATTCTTCGATTTTTTCAGTTAATTTTTTATAAAATTCTCTTCTAAGTTGGTTTAAGCTACTTGTAGGTGTAAACAAATCTTCTTTGTAGTTAATATTAATATGTTCAATGTAAAATGGAAGGTTATCTATTTTTTGAAGATTTGCTTTTATTTTTTCACTGTCAACTGGCCTATTTCGTGCTTGCTGCCATTGTTCTTGGCCTTTATATTTCAATTGAATAATTTTTCCATTTCCGATTTTAAGATGTCCTTTAATTATAGGATAATTATTTTTATCAATTTTAAAGTTTAAAGATAAAATAGATTTTTTATAACTATGGGTTTGGCAGTTTAAATCCTGTTTGATTCTGTTTCCAATTTCTTTTCTCTTTGAAATATAAACTTTAGAGGTAGAATCAATTTTAATATCAATATTTTTATTTTCACGTATTGTTTTTAAAACAAGTAAGTCCTTGTCAAATTGAGGATCTATTGATAATTCAAATCCATAACTGTCTGGAGAGCCTTCATTTAAGCATTTGCCCTCAATTAATATTCCGTCTCCTTTTTGAGGTATGGTTTTACTTTCTAATTTGACTTTTATTATATTTTTTCCATTAAAGTCTGCTACATTTCCAATAAATAGACCATTATTTGATGGTTTTTTATAATTCATTATTTTATTTGGTCTATCAAGGAGATGTCCTCGTGTAAATTTCCGGTTAAAAACAAGGGATAATTCTTCTGTCTCAGGAATTTTTTTATTATGTCTTAATTTATTAAGTCCTTGTCTATATTTGCTGACTACAATTGCAACATATTCTTCACTTCTCATTCTTCCTTCAATTTTCAGTGAATCACATAAAAGTATTTTCTCCAAATCCTCATATAATGAAAGGTCTTTTGGAGATAATGCATACTTACCCTCACTTTCATTTAGGAAATTTTCATCTAAATGACTACCATTTTCAAATGTTAAATTATATTTCTGCCTACATGGTTGGGCACATCTTCCTCTATTTCCACTTCGCCCTCCAATATATGAAGACAAAAGACAATGTCCAGAATAAGAGTAACATAATGCTCCATGGGCAAATATTTCACATTCAATATTATTTTGATGGGCATATTTTGTAATTTCTTTAACTTCACTAAGATTTAATTCTCGTGCAAGAACTACTCTTTTAATCCCTTGGGATTTAGCCCAATCAATACCTTCCTTATTGTGAATATTCATTTGGGTTGAAGCATGTATTTTTAAATTAGGAATAATTTCATGAATGATTTTAACAAGTCCAATATCCTGAATTAGTATTGCATCTACACCTATTTTATATAATTTCATCACATAATTTATAACAGATTCAAGTTCACTTTCTTTTATTAAAATATTCACGGTTACATAGACTTTTACATTGTATAGATGTGCAAATTTTACAGCTTCTCTAATCTCTTCAACTGTAAAGTTTCTAGCATATTTTCTTGCACCAAAGTCTTTTCCACTTAAATAAATAGAACTTGCACCATTATAAATTGCAAGTTTAAGATGGTCCATATTTCCAACAGGAGCAAGTAATTCTGGTATTTTCATTTATATCCCTAATTAACTAATATAATATTAAAAAAAAGAAATCTAATTAAATTAATAATCAATAATCAACAAGTAATTAATGATATTATTTAATTAGAAAATTATTCGCCCATTTTAAATGCAAATCTGTATTCTTGGTTTACAATTTTAAAACCAATAAATTCTCCATTTAAAATTTCTGCGATTTTTGCTAAATCTTCAGCTGTAACTGTTTTACCGATATTTATTGAAGAAAAGATATTAATTACATTATCATCTGTAATAAGATAATTTAATTGATAATTTTCTTCTTTACGGTATTTTTTTACAATTTCTAAGATTTGTGCTTCTTTGTCTTTATCTAAATTAGTCATTTTAACACCTTTCTCTATTTTTTTTTAAAAAAATATAAAACTCAATTATTTTGTTTCAATCCCATATTAAGTTTTTTTTTAATAATTCTTATCTTCTAGCCGTCTTCCATCAATAAAGTTACCATTATCAAGTGGGGATTGTGATAGGTCAGATATTGTATTTTTAAGTGATTCTAAATCTGCCTCTTCATTTATTGCCTGAAGATATAATGATATAATATTTGATACATATTTTTCACTTGAGAATCTACAATCAAGTGCAATATTTGAAAGCCCCATATTTCTGATTGTCTCCATTTCATCAATCAATGTCAAACAATTTTTATTAAAGAAGTGGCTAAATTTATTATAATCAAATCTGATTTTAAGTTTTAATTTTCTTTTTTTATCTTCCAGGGTAACATAATCTTTGTTGTTTTTTAGTTTAAGGTCTTTGCCTTCATTAAGTTTTGAAAAATCATCTTTACTTGTCATAAGTTCAAGGTTTCCATGAACAAGTAATTCAAGAGGATAATCTTTATCCTCAAATCTAAACAGTAATTCTTTTATTTCGTCCCTGGACAATTCATTAGATAAGGTTAGACCTTTAAAACCACTTTCTTTTAAAGTTTCTACCGTATAACTATTCCATACATTAAGGTTGTGATGGCCATAAACATTACAGTCAAATAGATTTGCTATTCCTGGAGAATCACACATAATTGAAATAGGAATTCCTTTCTTTTTAAGAGATTGGAGAACTTTATTGGATTTGGCAATATCTTTCTCAGATATAAATGAGGATAAAACCCATACAAGTTCCACTCCTCCGGCAATATTGTATGCCTGTTCTAATTCTTTTGAAATATTATTAAAGTAATCCTTAGAACTTTTATAGTTAAATGAAGGATCATAATATACTTTAATAATTGGGAATTTACAGACTTCTCTTAAAAGATCAAGATTATCAACATAAACACTTAAACCAATATAATTATTGTAGTTTTTCTCATAATTTGAAGAGGTTGCTTCTAATAGTTTACCTCTGGCCTTATAATCTTTACCATATTTCTTGATTTTCTTTTTAATTGATGCAACTTCTTCCTCATCAGGTATAAAGTAATCAAGTAATAATTCAGTTGCTTTATCTAAAATTTCCCTTCTAATTTGATTAAGTTTACTTGTTGGAATAAAGAGATTATCTTCAAGGTCTAATACTTTAATATCTTCAATATAAAATGGTGTTTGTCCAGTTTTTGAACATTGTTTTATAATGTCTTCACAACTAACCGGTTTTTTAATAGCCTCCTCTAAGGCATAATCTGAGGTATAATCAAATTCTATTTTGTCATTTTCCACTTTAAATTGAATATTTCCACTTAAATGTCTTTCATTATCAAGTCTTAAAACAATTGAAATAGGATAAGTTGATCTGGTCATATCTTTATTGTATTTTTTAAGTTTATCATGAGCTTCCTTTGAATAACTTAAATAAACTTCACTACCAACACGGATATCTCTTGTAGTATTTAATTGAATTTCTGTGTCTGTCTGTTTTACAATATTATCAATATATATTCCTTTAATTTTTCCATGATATTTAAATCCAATTCCATCTCCATTTTGAAGAGTAACTGGATGTTGTTTTTTTCTTGTATCAATTGTAATAAGTTCACCATCAATATCAGTAATTTCACCAACATAGATTCCCTGATGATAGGAACTTTCTCTTCCCATAACATCTCCTGGAGAGTCATTTGAAATATATCCATTAGTATAATATCTGTTGAAGGCTAAATCCAAATCATATTTTAACTCTTCAATTATCTCATCTTCACATTTGCCATCAATTATAACTTCTTCTATTTTTCGCCCTTCAAGTTCATCTTCTTCATGTTTTTTAATAATGTCTAACATGTTACGATAGGAATGTACTATTGTTCCAACATAATCTTCTGATTTTAGACGTCCTTCGATTTTTAGAGAACATACTCCTGCATCAGAGATTTCTTTAAGATTACTGTATGTTGCAAGATCATGGGTAGAAATTAAACATCCCTGAGTAACTGTTCTATTGTTGTATCTAATTCTATATTGGTTACGGCATGGTTGTGTACATGCACCACGGTTAGCACTACGTCCATTATTAAATGAGGAGATATAACATTTACCACTTAAACAATAACATAAACTACCATGGCCAAAGGCTTCTAAATCCATAGGAATATTGTCATTTTTAAGGTTTTTATGCACTCTTCTGATTTCATCAACACTCATCTCACGAGGAAGTATTACACGACTCATCCCATTTTTATAAGCCCAAACAATACTTTCATAATCTCTAATGGTCATTTGGGTTGAAGAATGTATTTCAAGGTTTGGAATAAACTTATGTGCAAGATTGACAATACCTAAATCCTGTATAATAACAGCATCTACACCAATTCTATAAAGATAGTGAAGGTATTTTAATACAGAAATAACCTCAGAATTATTTATTAATGTGTTAACTGTAACATGTATTGCTGCTCCATTTAAATGAGCATATTCTACAGCACTTTCAAGCTCTTCTGATGAAAAATTCTTGGCAAATGCTCTTGCACCATAACGATGACCAGATAAATAAACTGCATCTGCTCCAGCATTAATTGCGATTCTAAATATATCATAAGAACCTGCAGGTGCAAGCAATTCTTTTAAATTCATTTAATTTCTCCTATTTAATACTTGGCCGATTATTTTTCCAATTAATTTTTTTTTTTAAATTTTTTTAACAATCCTTATTTATAATAAATTAAAAATAAAATAATGTTATTAATAATTAAATATTTAGTTTTAATAAATTAAATACTTAATACTTAAAGAATTTAAAAATTTTATTAAAGAAACTGATTTTTATTGTGGTAAAATGTATATTGTATTGGAAGGTATTGATGGAGCAGGAAAATCTACTCAAATTGATTTATTAAAAGAATGGTTAACTGCAAATGGGTTTGAGGTTGAAACAGTTGTAGAACCAACTGATAGTGATATTGGTAAATTAATTAGAAAATTCCTACAGAATCCAGATGCAACTTCTGATTATATGCAAAAAACATTAGGTCTACTTTTTGCTGCAGATAGAACATTACTTATGAATAAAATCAATAAAATTGAAGAGGAAAATAAGGTAATAATTAGTGACAGGTCATTTTATTCAAGTTTAGCATATCAAGATCCTGCACACTGGATTGAAGAAATAAATAGATTTGCTAAAATACCTGATTTAGTTATTTTATTAGATTTGGATTTGAAAACATCAGTTAAACGTTCAGGTGGAACTGATGAATTTGAAAATGAAGAATTTTTATCAAGGGTTAAAGAAAATTACCTTGAACTTGCTAAAAAACATGATAATTTTAAAATTATTGATGCAAACAGTGGTGTAAATATGGTCTCAAAAGATATTAAAAAAGAAGTAGCACCACTATTCGGTATATGTGTAAGTAGTATTATTAAATAATAATAATAATAATTAAATTAAATTAATAATGCTCCAATAAATCAATAACAACACATATGTTTTTTTCAATGAAGAATAATTGATTATAAATCATCAATTAATTATTATATAACTATAATTTAGCTATTCTTCAACATTAAAGTCTATTATATCATCATTGTCTTTTACAAGTTGGGCAATTGCATCTTTTGCATTATTTAGTTTGTCATCACAGGATTTAACTAAAACCATTGCTCTGTGAAATTCATTTATTGCTTCATCTAATGGAACTTCTCCATTTTCTAATTTTAAAACAATATTTTCCAATTCTTTTAAATTTTCTTCAAAGCTATTTTCTTCTGTTTTTTCATGATGTGCATCTAAAGTTTCATAACTTGCCATAACAACCCCTCAATTTTATTTTTTAATTATTGAATATTTAATTTTTTTAATAAGTGTCAATTAATCTGATTTTTTAATTTTCTCTAATACCTCAGTACTGACTTTACCGTCACTAAATTCCACTTCTAATTTGTCACCTTTTTTTAGATTTTCAGACTTTGAAATATAATGTCCATCTACTTTTGCTACTGTATAACCTCTTTTTAAGGTTGCAAGTGGATTCAATATTTCTAATTTATCAAAAAATTCCACAACTTTTCGACTTTTAGTGCTTATAATGTGATTAGGATTTTTTATATAATATGAATCTTTAATTTTATTTAATTGAACTTCTTTGTCTTTTATAAGATTTTCTGATTTGTATGTAATCTCACGAGAGAGATTTTCACATTTTTCCTCTTTTTTATCAATAATGATATAAGGATTTTTAATAGAATAGGAATCTTTGATTTTATTTAATCTAATTTCTTTATCTTTTATAAGGTCTCTAGATTTATAATTTATATTTCTAGATAATTCCTTACATCTTCTCTCTTTTTTATCAATTAAAATATATGGATTTTTTAAAATATATGAACTTTTTAAGCTATTTAGTTTATTTTCTCTTCTGTGGATAAGATTTCCTCCAGCATTATCTAAACGATTTATTAGAAAGTCTAAATCCATTTCTTTATTTTGATAAATCTTATCAGGATTTTTAAACAGTCCTCTACTTTGGATATTTTCTAATCTTTCTGTGTAATAGTTAATTTTATTAGAAATGACTTTATTTAATCTAATGTTTAAATGATCTAGTTTGTCCTTAACAGTTTTATAATCAGGTACAACTAGTTCTCCTGCTGCGGTGGGAGTAGCAGCTCTACGGTCTGCTACAAAATCCGCTATTGTAAAATCAACTTCATGACCTACAGCGCTAACAACTGGAATTTGACAGTGGAAAATTTCTCTTGCAACTAATTCTTCATTAAATGCCCATAAATCTTCAATACTTCCTCCACCTCTTCCAACAATTAAAACATCAATATTATGTTTTTGACTTTTTCTAATTTGTCTAACAATTCTAGGTGGTGCTTCTTCTCCTTGAACTAATGTAGGAAATACTAAAATTTCACAAAAAGGCCATCTTCTTTTAATAGTTGTTATTATATCTTTTACAGCTGCACCGTTACTTGCTGTAATTACACCAATTTTTTGAGGATATTTGGGAATTTCTTTTTTATGTTCATCGTCAAAAAGACCTTCTTTTTTAAGTTTCTTTTTTAATTGTTCAAAACGAATATGTAAGTTTCCAGTTCCATCTTCAAGAAGTCTGCTAACATATATTTGGGTTTTTCCCTGTTTTGGATAAAACTCTATTTTTCCATGAGCTAAAACACTCATACCATCTTTGACTTTAAATTTCAGATGTTTTGCACTTCCATAAAACATTACTGCACTAATTTGGGTATTATCATCTTTTAAAGTAAAATAACAGTGTCCACTAGAGTATTGTTTAAAATTAGAAACTTCGCCTTTAAGATATACTCTTTTAAGTTCTAAATCTTGGGCTAATGTTCTTTTAATATATTGTGTTATTTGGGAAACAGTTAAATATTCTTCGTTCATATTAATCAAAAAATATTTATTCTTATTTATAATTCATTTAACCTTTTTTCCATTTCATCATAAAGGAATTGTTGAGCTTTTTCTAATTCTTCTTTAGATCCAATAAGTGATGGACCATATTCAGATTGTTTTAATTCAACATCAAATTTTTCATAAGCTTTTGCAAGCATTACTTCTCCAACACCATTTGGAAGTCTTAATTCATAATCCATATTGTCACTTCCTATTATAAGATTATTAAAATTACATTATGGTTAATTTCATTATATTAAATTGTTAAAATTGATTTTTAAGACTATTTATTCATATATTCTCTTACAGGTCTTAAAAATTCAATCATATAATTAGTTATTGCATTTTTTAAATCCATTGGGTGTAAGTTACCTTCACTGTAGGTGTTAATTAACTCTTCTTCTGTTAACTCAAGATTTCCACCAAATTTTTCAGGTCTTTCAATAACTAATTTTTCTTCAAATGGATAAACAAAGTGTTCAGCTATTTCAATTAAAGGGTTTCCTTCAATTTCTCCTTTAGGACAGTAACTTTGTTTAATTTTATTTTTAATATCTTCTTCACTATCATCTACTGCAATAAAGTTTCCTTTACTTGAGGACATTTTATCATCACCATCAAGACCATGTAATAATGGGGTGTGAATACAAACTGGTGGTTTAAATCCAAGTTTAGGAAGACCTTCTCTTGCTAACATTTGAATCTTTCTTTGCTCTAATCCTCCAAGAGCAATATCACATTCAAGAGCAACCATATCTGCAGTTTGCATTAATGGGTAAATGGTACTTGCAACTTTAGGATTTTCATCTTCTCTGCTGACCATATCCATACTTCTTCTTGCTCTTTTTAATGTTGTAAGAGTTGCTAATTGATAAACATTATTTGTATAATCTGCTTGGGTCTGGAACTGGGATCCTAATACATATTCCGTATCTTCATCAAGACCTAATGCTTTAAAACATTGTTTATTGTACTCTGCAGTTTCAGCTATTTCTTCAACACTTCCTTTTCCATTTAAAAATGCATGGTAATCTGCAAGTAAAATTTTTATTTTAAAACCAAGTGATTGTAATTGTTTTAATTTCATTATAGTAATTGCATGTCCAAGATGAATTTTTCCAGAAGGTTCATATCCTGTATAAGCTATTGGATTTTCTTTAGATAATACTTCTTTTAATTCTTCTTCTTCAATTATTTCAACAGTTCCTTTTTTGATTATTTCAATTTTTTCGTCCATATTATTAATCCCTTTAATTTTTTGATTTTAATATGTGTATTTCTTTATTTTATAAGTATGAATTGATTTTAACTATTTTATTAATATTTAACTAATTTAACTAATTTAATTAATTTAACTAGTTTAGTATTAACTAGTTTATTAATATTAAACTTATTAATTATTTTTCATCATCATTTTTTTTCAATAAGTGGGTAAAATTCCTCATTTATTTTAATAACCTTAATCTCATCCCCTATATTGAAATTTTTATATTCTTCTTTCATATTAATATCATATGCAGAATAATCATCAGGATTCAATATTTCAAGATTTGTTGGAGATTTGGATATTACTGATGTTTTTTGTATGTCTGCTTTTTTTTCAATTATTTCCGTCTCTTCATATTTTGCCCAGGAAATTGAAAAGTTTTGATGGGTTTTAATATCTATTGCAACAGTTTTGTCCTGATTAATATAAAGTATTTCTCCAATTTTATCTTGGAATTTAACTATATCTCCAATTTCATATTTTGGAAGTCTAAGTGAAATCCATATTCTATATAATCTTTTTCCAGTAGATTTGTCTTCAGAGATAAGTCTTGGAGATTCTTTTGTTATTCCTCCAAATTGGTTTTTTAAGGAATTAATAACTTTCTTACCAGATTTATAAGAACCGATATAATAATCAATTCCTTCTTTTAACACTGCTTTTTCATGAAGATAAGCTAATTTGTCTTTTTTAAATTGTTTATTTAAAACATTATATATTATTTCATTAGTTTTTTCTTTTTCACTGTCGGTAAGTTCTCGCTCATCTGCTCTTAGTTGAATTACTACTTCGTAGTAACCGGATGCTCTTTTAGAACAGGTCGGACATGTTGCATGTTTAATCTGTACATTAGTATTATAATGTTCTCTTAGTTCTCTTCCATTAAAGATTCCCACTCCATCAATGGTACATTCTCCAATTGTTCCTCTCATTTGGATAATATTTAAATCAATGATTTCATCTTCAATCATATCCTCTATTTGAATATTATCTTCAAGTGCACGGTAAATGATTTCTTCTTCAGGTATATCTTCATCAATCCAGTTTCCCTTATAATATTTTGCATTACAATGTTTACACACTGTAATTTTAATATTTTCAGGTATTTTTAAAAATTGATAATCTTTTAAAAAACAGTCAATACAGATATTACCAATCATCTCCTTATCAGAACTACCACATTCTGGACAAAACATAAAAAACACATCTTGTTATTAATATTATGATGATTATTAATTATTTAATTAAAATAC
>CAYQMW010000010.1:13875-25696 GCA_964418715.1 uncultured Methanobrevibacter sp.
ATTAACTGATTTAAAATAATTTTAACCAATAATTAATAATTTTTAATCAAAGTTTTAAATAAAAAAATAATTTTATAATGGTTTAACTGGAGCTCTTGCACCACAAGCTAAACATTTTAATTGGAAGATTCTGTCTTCTCTTACAATAATAGTATCTGGCCTATTACATTCATGGCAGATAACATATTTATCAACATAATCTTCAATTCTCTCATTAATTAAATAATGTGTAAATTTACCTTGAAGTATAGCTCTTTGACCTTCTAAATTTCCTGCAGTACCTAATTCTCTAAGTAAGAATTTTAATAAATGTTGAGGATCTCTGTTTAATCTTTCTGCAACATCTTTAAAATTTTTGATAAAAGTTCTGTTTCCTTGAATATCAGAGTATGCTCTAGGTATTTTAAACCTTTTTGATTCAAAAACTTCTGGAGGTAATTGGGATATTGTCCTATCTAATAATTCTTCATATTCTTCCATAAATATCAATCCTCTTTTAGCTATTAAACATAATTTAAAATAAATATAATAATTTTTAATTTATTAAATTCAATTAAAATAATTTATAAAAATATAATATATATAATTATGATTTTAATCATTTATTAATATATATTGTTTTAGTAGATTTTTTATAAGGTTTTTATAATTTTAATTTTTTAAAATTAGAATTTTTTTTATAAGTTTAATAATCATGATTGATGGAGTTATCTGCAAAATCAACCGAACCCTCATCGGATGTTAAAATTATTGTAGTTCTACCTTTACTAATTTCTTTTAACTTATTAATTGATAGTGAATTAGGATAATTTAAAATTAATATTTTAGGATCAGATATTATCGCTCTTGCAATACAAATTAAATTAGCTTCTCCTCTACTGAAATTTTGAAAATCTTCTGATATTGAGGTATCATATTTTTCCGGATATTTTTCAATTAAATCATCAAGGCCTATGGTTTTGGAGATTTTAATTACATCATCTAAGCTTACATCATTTCCTCCATAGGCAATATTATCATAAACACTAGTATTTAATATCCAGTCATCATCAAAAGAAAGATCAAAAATACTTCTATATGAATTTAAATTATAATTATTAATATTCTGACCATCTAAGAGGATTTCTCCATGAGAGACTTTTTCAAAATTAAGTAAATAATTAATTAATTAATTCATTTCTGTATTCTCCAGAAATGTTTACAATTTCTCCACTATTTATTTTAAAATTAAAGTTTTGAATATTATTACAAGTAATATTTTTAAATTCTAATTCTCCTTTTACTTGGTTTTTATTTAAAACTGGAAGATTTTCATTAATGTCTGACGGATATTCTAAAATATCCAATAACATATATTTGACACTGTACCATAATAAATGATAAAATAGTAATTAAAGCTAATTTTTTCCAATTATTTTTAATAATAAATTTCATTAATAATAACATAAAATCAACTTTTAATTATTAAAATTACCACTTTTACAGTAAGTTGTATAAATTAAATAATCATTTTGATATTTATTTTAAATTTACACATAAAAAACGCTAATTAAAACTTAGTCAACCAAAGACATTCAGAAGGATAATAAATGAACTAGAATTTATTCAATTATGACATTTTTAAATAGCCATGACTTGGTTCGTAAACAACTCCTTTTTGTCTTAAAGTTTTTATGAGTTGTTCTGCTTTTTCTTGACTAATATTATATTTGTCTTTAAGGTTTTCAAGTAATACGGAAAGTGGAGCCTGATCTCCAAATTCTTCTTGTAAGTTTCTAATTTCTTCTGTAACCTTATTCATTTTTTCTCTATCAGAACTTGGTGTTCTTCCTTCTACTTTGTCAATATCAATTTGACCACTGTCAGGATCAAGACCAACCTCTTTAAGACATGCTAATTGAAGTTTTACAGCAGCTTCAGCATCTTCTGCTTCGACTACTTCTTTTAATCTTATTTTTGCACTAGCTTCAGCTAAACGTATGGTTGCTTCTAATTGTCTTGCAGTAATAGGAACTGGGCCTTGTTCTTCTGTGGAACTATTTCTTGTAGAAACATAAAACTCTCTTAAAACTTCCATAGCTTCATCAGTAAGTCTAGGATTTGAGTTTTTACGGGCATATGCAATATATTTTCTTAAAAGTTCAGGTTCTATTGCATACTCTACAGAATTTTCTTGGTGTATTTGAAGAATATGTTTAGCTAATTCTGAATCGTTTGTAACATCAGGTTTGTCTTCAACAACAAATATTAAATCAAAACGAGAAAGAATTGGTGGTGGTAGTTCAATTTGCTCTGCAAGCGCTTTATATCTGTCAAACCTACCAAACTTAGGGTTTGCTGCTGCAAGAACAGAACAACGGGAATTTAATGTTGCCATAATCCCTGCTTTTGCAATACTTACGGTTTGTTGTTCTAAAGCTTCGTGAAGTGCAGATCTATCTTCTGAACGCATTTTATCCAATTCGTCAACACATACATTTCCTTGATCTCCAAGAACAAGTGCACCTGCTTCTAAGGACCATCCTCCAAGTTCGTCTCTAACTGCTGCTGCAGTTAAACCTGCGCCGGTAGTACCTTTACCACTTGTATAAATACTTCTTGGTGCTAATTTGGAAACATATTTAAGCATTTGGGATTTACCAATACCTGGGTCTCCCACAATAAGAATGTGAATATCTCCTCTTAGACGAGTTTCATCTTCTAATAATTTTGCTGCTCCACCAAATAATTGAAGCGCTATAGCTTTTTTTACATCTCTATACCCTCTAATTGATGGTGCAGTAGATTGAATAATCTTTTCATGAATGTGAGGGTCTTTAGAAAGTTCAAGAATTTCTTCTTCATCTTCTTCACTAATTTTTAATTCTTCAAATTCTTGTTCAAGTGGTTCAATATGGTTTACATAAATATAGTTTTTAAATTTACCACTTCTCTCTTCTCTAAAGGTTTTTAAGGTTCCTGTAATTCTGACCTTATCTCCTGGATTTAATTCATCTACAAGATCATCTTCAAGAATCATTAACATTTGTTTAGGTTCTGTACCTCCAGATAAGTTTTCTAAAGGTTCCTGCATACGTGCAGTTTGTGTATCAATATAATATGATTCTTCTTGAAGTAATCTGAATGTCCTTCCTCCACAATTAGGACACATAGAAGGTTCAATAATATGATTTTGGCTTGTCTGCTCAACTTCGTATTTTTTCATACATCCTCTACATTCAAAGACTGCAGTTTCAATTCTAGGTCTAATCTCATCAGTCTTTCTTACAATACCATCTGCTGAGACAAAGGTTCCAATATATTTACTCAGTAAAATTTTAAGAGGAATAATATTTGTAAGATTACTTATTCTTACATTTAAATCAGCATTTTGAGCAAGAGGATCAATATTTTTAATTGCAGTTTGGGATGATTTGATAATATCATCTGGCGCTTCGATTAAATGGTCCGCTAAGTCCGGATCAAACATTTCTAAATCTGTATAATCTATAGTAATTGATCTCTCATCAGGATAATGTTCTAATGCATCAAATACTTCATCTTTGTATTGTGTTGAGAAGAACTCCTCAAATTTAGTTATTGTTGTATTTAATTTTTCGTTTGAATTCATCATATTTACATTGATTTTCACTATATAAAAAAATATTTATTAAAAAATTTTTATTTTTAAAAAAAGTTTATTTTACTATTAAATACTATATTATTATTTATTTTAACATATTATTAATAATATATATTTGTTGGTAATTTATATTCCAATTATTGGATTATATTTAGTTTTAGATATTTTAATTTTAATTTTATAAATTTTAATTTTTAATATTTATTTTTTTAAAGTTTTAATAAAATTTTAGAATTTTTTGAATTTATTTTAGAAATAGAAAATTAATTATCGAGATTTAGTATATTAATATTTTTTTATTAAACATTAATCTATTAGTTTAGATAAAATTTTAAACAATAATAAAATTAGTTATAAGGTAAAGTTTATAAATAAGTAAAATATATTATTTTATAATAATAATATTTAGTAATACAAATTTTTTCAAAACTATTGTAAATTAGAGGACTTAATTATGAAAAAATCAAGATTAGGTTTGTTTAAATCTACCTCTATGCTGATTTCAGTATTGGGTATTATTATGGTAATTGCAACAATCGTAGTTGTTGCTTATATTGGTTTTAGTATGATTTCTTCAGGAATTACTACTGGAGTATCTTCAGGAAATCAGTATGATGAATTATCACAATTAAAAGCAAATTATACTACTTTGGAAGGGGAGTTTAATGAGTCTTCTGATAGTATTGATGATAATCATTATGATGATGTTAGACTTGAATTAGCAAGGGCTGAAACTGACGTTGATGATGTTGAAAGTGCATTAGCGGCCGGTAAATCGTCTGATGAGATTAACGATAGGATTGATATCGCAACAAATCAATTAAAAGTTTGTCGCGAATCTTTAAATAATTATACTTATTAGACTCTTTTTTCTTTTTTTATTTTTAAAATACTTTTTTTATCTCACTTATGTTCTGTTTTTTTAAATATATTTTGTGTACTGTTTTATAAGTCTATTTAATTTAATTAAAGCATTTTTAAAAAACTATTTGTTTTTTGGCCTTTTAAAACCAAGTCCTACAATATACATTTCAGAACTTTTTTTACGAGAAGATGGAGGTTTGGTTGTTTTTAAAACTTTAAATTTCTTTTTTATTCCATCAATGAGATTTTTATATTCTCCTCCTTGAAATGCTTTAATTACAATATTTCCCTTATCTTCAAGGATATTGTCACAAATACCTATAACACTTTCAATTAAATCAATACTTCTAAGATGATCTATATCTTTTATTCCACATAATGATGGAGATGCATCAGAAATAAGCACTTTGGTTTTCCCACCAATAAGTTTTGTAATTTTTCCTTGAACCTCCTCACTTGTAAAGTCACCACGAATTCTATAAAAGTTCTCTTCAGGTAAAGGTTTGATTCTATTTAAATCAACAGCTACCACAATACCTTCTTCTTCAACTTTTTCAAGAGCTACCTGTGACCATCCTCCAGGAGCTGCACCTAAATCAACTACTGTGTCTCCTTTTCTTATGATTTTATATTTTTTGTCTAATTGTTTAAGTTTGTATGAAGCTCTTGAGCGATAATCATTAGCTTTTGCTCTTTTATAATAAGGGTCATTTTTTCTTTCCATTTCCCATCTGCTACCCATAAATAACACAACCTTTTATATTTATTTTTCCGGAGGTTTAAAATTTAATGCTGCACAAGTGGGTCTGCCTACTTTTACAGCTTCAATATCTACATTACCATCTTCAATTGTCATTAGCATAACAGTTGGATCTGACAAGCGAGGATTGGTAGGACTTCCCGGATTAATAAATAATATTTCCCGAAGTGTTTCAATTGCAGGTCTGTGTGTATGTCCGCTAATTAAGATTTTTACATCTAATTCTTTTGCAATATAATATAATTTATCTAAATCTCCCTTTGGATAAACTACTCCATGAGTTAGACCAACTCTTACACCTTCAATTTCTAAAACTCTAAATTGGGGAAGTTCTTCTATATTTGGAGGGTCCATATTGCCCCGAACTGCATAAGTAGGTGCAATTTCATTTAGCATATCTAAAACTTCACCGCTTACTAAATCTCCAGCATGTAAAATTAAATCAACACCATCAAAAGTTTCAAAAACTTTATCAGGTATTTTTTCACTTCTTTTTGGTATGTGTGTGTCAGATATTAATCCGATTAACATTTGTTACCACCGTTTTCTTTTAAATGATTATTAATTTTAATAAAATTTATTTGAATCCTTTCTAAACTTAGATACTGATTACTTATTATTATTTATTTTATTTTTTTATTTTTAAATATATTTTAATTTTTATTCTATTATTTTTTAATTTATATTTTAAATTTTAACTAATTTTAGTTTTTCTTATCTTATAAAAACTTATTAAAACTTCTTTAAGTTTTTTAAATTTTTACTGCATTTTGTTTTATAAATTTTTATTTAATTTATTTTTTTTCAAATTTAGCTAAAAAATGATGAATTTAATAATAACAAACATTATATGTTTTAAATTACATAAATTATATTATATTTTTATTTTAAAAAGGAGATTATAAGATGGGAGAAATAAAAAAAGAAGATATTTTAGAGATTTTGGACGGATATGATAAAGAAAATATTACTATTGCAACTTTAGGTAGTCATACTTCTTTACATATCTTACATGGAGCTAAATTAGAAGGATTCCGTACTGCTATCGTATGTGAAAAAGGTAGGGAAATTCCTTATGAACGTTTTGATGTGGCTGATGAATTTATTATGGTTGATAAATTTAAGGACATGGTCAATGAAGATATTCAACAACAACTCCGTGACATGAATGCTATTGTTGTTCCTCATGGTTCTTTTGTAGCTTATGCTGGACTTGATAATGTTGAAGATAAATTCAATGTTCCTATGTTCGGTAACCGTGACATTTTAAGATGGGAAGCTGAAAGGGACTTAGAGAGAAAATTACTTGTAAATGGTGAATTAAGAATTCCACAAAAGTTCAATGGACCTGATGATATTGACAGGGAAGTAATGGTTAAATTCCCTGGTGCAAGAGGTGGAAGAGGTTACTTTATCTGTTCCAGTACTGAAGAATTTTATGAAAAAATTGAATCAATGAAAAATCGTGGATGGTTAGAAGATGAAGATGTTCCTCATGCACATATTGAAGAATATGTTTCAGGTTGTAACTACTGTATACACTATTTCTACTCTGCATTAAATGATGAAGTTGAATTGATGGGTATGGATAGTAGATATGAATCAAGTATTGATGGTTTAGTAAGAATGCCTGCAAAAGATCAAATAGAACTTGATTTATCTCCTTCATATGTTGTTACTGGTAATCACCCTGTGGTTATCAGAGAATCATTACTTACTCAGGTATTTGATTTAGGTGATAAGTTAGTTGACAGTGCTAAGGAATTAGTTGCACCAGGTATGAATGGACCATTCTGTTTACAAACTCTTGTTAATGATAATCTTGAACTTGTAGTCTTTGAAACTAGTGCAAGAACAGATGGTGGTACTAATACATTTATGGAAGGTTCTGCTTACACTCACCTTAAATATGGTGAAGGTATGAGTATGGGTAGAAGAATTTCCGTTGAAATTAAAAAGGCTATTGAAACTGATCAATTAGATAAAATTATTACATAAATAATTTGAAAAATTAGTGGTCTTGAAGACATATTGGCCTTTAAGGAAAAATTGTTTTCTTTTTATTCTTTTATTATTTTTTCCTTTTTAGATTATTCTATAAGATATTATGCATTTAATATCTTCTTTTTATTTTTTTAAGTTTCAATGAAAAATTTATCTTATTTTTTCGATTCTTTTTTTAAGTTTAATGAGCATTTTTTTAAATCTTTTAATAGAATTTTAGCATTATTTTTTCTAAAAAATAAATGTTTTGATAAAAATCTAAAATTATTTTTTAAATTTTTTGGAAATCTTTTTATATTCAGAATCTATTGGTTTAACGCTCTTTTGAACATTTTTACTTCCTTTTTTATTTTTATTTGCCATTTGAATTGCTGCTTGACGATTGGATTTGAAATATTGTCCAATTGTAGCAATAAATCCTCCAGTAACAAAAAGCAAAACAAATAAAATAGCATTTAAAAGAATAGGATTTAAGTTATTATATGTTATTTCTCCAAGAGCACCATAGATTGTAGCTACCCATAAGAAAATACCTGAAAGTCCTCCAACAGCAAATCCTTGCTTATAATTTTTAGATTTATATCCAATATAAAATGGCCCTATAGCTGCAAATGCAACTAATATGTCAATACCTTTATATGATGCTATAACAGGTAAAATAACAAATATTCCTGTTCCAATGATAAATGATGCAAAATTAAAATCATGTAATTCTTCAGCTATTTCCATTCTATCACCTTTTTAATTCCAGATCCTATTGCTCCAGCTATTGCAATAAAAATAGTCTCTATTATTAATGAGTATAATATTGGCATATAACTATTATTTCCAGATAATGTAAATCCGTTAAATCCTCCAATAAGAGGTTGTAAACTTAGGTTTAAAAATTTAAAATTAATTATAAATAGTATATCACAGATTAATATTCCACAAAAACCACTTATTCCTGCATTATATGCTCCTTCAATGATTTTATCACTTATTAATCCTATAATTACTCCTACTAATAGTAAACCAATACTTGCATATTTTGCTAGGAATAATTCTATAATCATAACTAGAATAATTCCAATATATATTTTAAATTTAGCCATTTTAATCATTGAGAAGTTTATTTATAATTTAATTTAATGAAGTTTAAAAATTATTGGAGTTTAGATACAAACTGGCTGATTTTTTCATCATCATCTAATTCCTTTTCACTTAAACCAAGGGTTGCCTTAGCTTCAAGAGATGTTATTTTTTCAACTTTATTAAATAGTTTTTCCTGACCTGACCCTTTAAATGTAGCGAAAATAGCAATATCTTTAATCTTGTCTTTATTTTCTTCAAGATAAGTTATCATTGGACTAGCTGGTCCTGAAGCCCAAACAGGTGAGCCTATAATTATTAAATCATAGTCTGACGGATTTTTATTAACTGTTTTTATAGAAGATCCTTTATTTCTCACTGATTCAAATGCCCCTTTTAAATATCCTCCAGCACCATTGTGGTTTTTATCTTCTATAACTTCTTCAATATCACAATTTAATTTTTTCTGGATTAATTGTGCTACTTTTTCAGTGTTTCCACTTCTTGAATAATATGCTATTAATATACTCATTTTATCACTTTTTGATTTTATTATTTAATTATATTTAAATTCTTATAAATATTTTGTATATTATTAAAATTTTTTCAAATAAGAATAAAATGTTTAAAATTACAAAACAAAGGAAATTTAAATTTAAAAATTTTCAATAATATATACAAAAATATAGTTTAATAATCAGAAAAATAGTTTTATAATATAATTATTGCCCTATTTAATATTCGGATAATAAAAAGGACTTTTAAAAAATATGATGATAATAAAATAATAATTAAAGAAAAATATGAAAAAAAGTAAATAGGTTAAAGATTAAAATAAAGGATCTTTAACCATACCAATTCTAAAGGAGTTTAAAATAACAATTAATGTTAAACCTAAATCTCCAATTCCTACAGACATCATTAAGGTAATTAATCCTAAAATTGCAAGTATTACAAATAAAAGTTTTACAATTATTGCA
The DNA here is from genome assembly GCA_964418715.1 of uncultured Methanobrevibacter sp. Taxonomy (GTDB): domain Archaea; phylum Methanobacteriota; class Methanobacteria; order Methanobacteriales; family Methanobacteriaceae; genus Methanarmilla. The sequence continues at coordinate 23,177 of CAYQMW010000010.1, forward strand.
AAGGCAATATTTTGTGAGATGATACCCATAGTTTTTCTACTTAAAGTAAATAAATATGGTAATTTAGAAATGTCATCTTGCATTAAAGCAACATCTGCAGTTTCAATAGCAACATCAGAACCTGCTGCACCCATTGCAATTCCAATATTTGCTCTTGCAAGTGCAGGTGCATCATTTATTCCGTCTCCTACCATGGCTACATCTCCGAATTTATTACGGATTGTATCGAGAAGATTTAACTTATCTTCAGGTAGTAAGTCAGCATAAACATAATCAAGACCAATTTCATCTGCTACTTTCTCACCTGCAATTTTGTTATCTCCTGTAAGCATAAATGTTTTAATGCCTTGGCTTTTAAGGTCCCTAATAACATCATAAGCATTTTCTCTAATTTTATCACTTACAGTGATAATTCCAATTAAACTTTTAGAATCTCCAAGACAGATAATGGTTTTACCTTCTTTAGAATGTTTGTTAATTTCTTCACGTGAGTAATTAAATTCGGATCCTTCAATTAATGATTCATTAGCAGCATAATACTCTTCACCATCTAAAAATCCTATAATCCCTTTTCCTGCAACATTTCTAAAGTCAGTAATCTCTCCATAGGATATATTATTTTCATCTGCATAGTTTAAAATTGCTCTTGCAATTGGATGTGAAGACTGATGTTCAAGGGAAGCTAATATTCTTATTATTTCCTCTTTAGAAAAGTCTTCATTAATTATTTCAATATCACTTAAGACAAGCTTACCTTCAGTTAAGGTACCTGTTTTATCAAAAATCACAGCTTTAATATTTCTCATTTCTTCAACATATGAACTTCCTTTAATAAGAACTCCGTTTCTTGTTGCAGCTGTAATTGCAGATACCATACCAATTGGAGTTGAAATTAAAAATGCACATGGACAGGATATTACCATGATAGAAAGTGCACTATAAATCCAATGATACCAGTCACCACCAAAGAATAAGGGTGGAATAACTGCTACACATGCAGATATTAGAATCATAATTGGAGTATAATATTTGGAAATTTTATCAACTAATGTTTCTGTTTCAGATTTATGAAGTTGTGACCTTTTAACTAAGGTTACAATTTTACTGATTACAGAATCTGATGCTTTTCTACTTACTGATACTTCTAAATATCCTTCCTCATTAACAGTACCTGAGAAAACTTCATCTCCTACTTCTTTTTTCACTGGTAAACTTTCACCAGTAATTGAAGCTTGATTAACAGAGGAGCTACCTGAAATTACATTACCGTCAAGAGGGATTTTATCTCCAGGTTTTACGATTACTACATCTCCAATATTTACTTCATCAACAGGAATTATTTTCTCATCTGCTCCTGTTTTTACACAAGCAGTATCTGGTGCAATTTCAATTAATGATTTTATGGAGTGTTTTGCTCTATGTTCAGAATAATCTTCTAAAAATTCAGCAATGAAGTATAGTAATGCAACTGCTGCACCTTCTTCAGGATGGCCTATGATAAATGAAGATACACAAGCAATACATACAAGCAGTGATGGTCCAATTGTATGTTTTTTAACTAATGATTTATAAGCTAATATTGCGATTTGGTAACCTGCAATTATTGCAGCAATTATGAATATTCCATTTGTTATGTTAGAATCAAATGACAACCTTTCTAAAATGTGTCCTAGAATAAATAATATTCCACTGCTTAACATAATTTGGATAGGTCTATTATAGATTAAGGGTTTGCCTTCAGCAAGTAATTCCTCTTCCTCTTCTTCCTCTTCTTCCTCTTCATCATCACAATCAGGACAATTGTAAAGACTTATATTTCCGTCTTCGCCATCATGATCATGACAATCGCAGTCTTCATCGTGGTGGTCATGTTCATGATGATGTTCATGTTCATGGTCGTGATCATGACAATCACAGTCGTCATCATCACATGAATCCTCATCATCAGCACAATCTGGACAACCACAAATGTTTATATCAACATCTTCACTGTAATCGATTTCTTCACTGTGATCAAAAACACCTAAATCAGTATTTTTTTGAAATTCATATAATAACTCTTTATTGTAGTGATTTTCGTTTGTACAATGAACTTCTTCACAGTCAGGATCAAAACAAATGTAATTATAATGTTGTGGATTGGAACAATTATCCTTGTTACAATCAGAGTCATAACATTTATTGTCTTTCAATTAAAACACCTATTTACTTTTCTTCTAAGATATGTTCTAAACCAATTTTATATATCATTTCTATATGAAGGTCAGTAAGAGAGTATCTTGCCATTTTGCCTTCTTTTTCATATTTTACAATGTTATTTGCACGTAAAATTCTTAATTGGTTTGAAACGGTGGTTTGGTTTAAATTTAATGTTTCACAAATATCACAAACACACAAATCTTCAATGCAAAGTAAAGAGATTATTTTTAATCTTGTAGGGTTACCGAAGATTTTAAAAAACTCAGATAATTCTTGATAGTCTTCTTCATCAATCATACTACTTTTTACTCTTTCGATAAC
>CAYQMW010000011.1:0-24785 GCA_964418715.1 uncultured Methanobrevibacter sp.
TGATGATATGATTAATAATATGGATTTTATTCCTAAAGAATATGATAAGGATTATTTCTTTAAAGGTTTTGATGAAAACCTATTTAAAAAGATTATTAAATAAGTTAAAATTATTAAATTTAATTTGAAAAGATTATTAAATAACTGGTGATAGTTTGTCAGCTTATAAAAGTTTTGTTGGAAGAATAGGTCTTGTAGGTATTACAAATATTCTAATATCTTTAAGCAGTCTTATTTTTATTCCGATTATAACCAAATCATTTTCAACAGCAGAATATGGTATGTGGGCTCAAGTTTTAACAACAGTTGCACTTCTTCCAAATATTGCAAATCTTGGTCTTCCATATACAATGGTAAGATTTTTATCTCACGAACATGATAAAGAGAAATTCAAACAATCATTTTATCCTATGATTGCTGTTACTACGTTATCAACATTAATAATCTCCTTAGTATTTATTATATTTTCAAAGCCAATTGCAAAGGGACTTTTTAATGGAAATACTTATATTTTATATGTTACTGTTTTAATTTCATTCTTTGCATGTATTAATCTCATGCTTATTACATTTTATAGAACAGTTAAAAAGATGAAAAGATATTCATTGTACTTAATACTTCAAAGTTATATTGGGGTATTTGTATCTATTTATCTAACTATGAAAGGATATCCTCTTGAAGTGGTTGTATGGGGATTATTTACAGGTTATTTCGCTGTATTTTTAATGATGGCTGTTAATATTGTACATTATTTAGGTTTTAGTTTTAAATTTTCCACATTAAAAGAAGAACTTGCCTTTGCACTTCCAACTGTGCCGTCAAATGTATCTAGTTGGGTTGTTGATTCATCAGATAAATATGTAATAAGTATATTTCTAGGCACTGCTGCTGTAGGCTGTTATTCTCCAGGTTATGCTTTGGGAAGTGTGCTTTTAATGTTTTTATCTCCTTTTGCAGTTCTGCTTCCTGCAGTACTTCCGGAGTATTATGAAAAAGGAGATATGAATGAAGTAAATAATTATATGAAATATTCTATGAAGTATTATCTTTTACTTACTGTTCCGGCAGCTGTAGGTTTAAGTATTCTTTCAAAATCCTTACTTTTAAGTATTACAACATTTGATATTGCTCAAAATGGTTATCTTATAACTCCATTTGTAGCATTAGGTGCAATATTTATGGGTGTTTACGGTATTACAAACAACATTTTAATACTTGAAAAGAATACAATGATTCTTGGAAAATTATGGATCTTTGTAGCTATTTTAAATCTTGTTTTAAATGTATTTATGATTCCATATATTGGAATAATTGGTGCAGCTATTGCAACATTAATCTCATATATTTTTGCATTTCTCGTTACTGCAATCAAGTCAAAAGAGTATATGTCTTTGCCATTTGAGCATAAATCTTCATTAAAGATATTTATAGCCGCTGCTATTATGGGGATAATCGTTTATTTAATTAATCCTGTTGGAATTGTAAATATTGTTTTAGTTTCAATTTTCGGTGCTGTTATTTACTTTGTAATTATATTTGCACTTAAAACAATTTCTAAAAAAGAGATAAATATGATAAAATCATTTTTCTAATTTTTAATTAACTATATTCATTTTATCAAGATTCATTTAAATTTATTTTATTTTATCCATTTTATTCCATTTTATCTTATTTATTTCATATTTATTTTATTTTATTTTTCATTTAAAAATCAGTTTTTGATTCTTTTATTAATAATTTTAAAGCTTCAATTGCTGTTTTTATACTATTTTCACTGGAAACATTTTCTATATTTTCTTCATCTAGTTCTTGATTTAAAAGACAAACAAGTACACATCCTGCATCTACTTTAAGATATGAGGCTACAGTGTATAAAGTAGCACATTCCATTTCTGATGCTAAAACTCCAAGTTTCTTCCATCCGTCCCATTTATCCTTAAGTTCACTAGATGTGGCCATTCTATCAGGATTGTGCTGACCATAAAATGAGTCTTTTGTTTGAACAGTACCGACATGATAATTAATACCTAATTTATCACATGCTTTAATTAGCGAATGAAGAATTTTAATATTTCCTGTTGCCGGAAATTCAATTGGAGCATATTCTCTACTTGTACCATCCATTCTAACAGCGGCCTGTGCAATGACTAGATCTCCAGTTTTAACATTTAAATCAATTCCGCCACAGGTTCCAACACGAATTAATTTTTTTGCACCACACATGACTAATTCTTCAACAGCTATTGCAGTTGATGGTCCTCCAATACCTGTAGAACATACGCTTACTTTAATGCCTTCTAAATAACCAGTATATATAATGTATTCTCTGTTACTCGCTATTAGTTTCGCGTCATCAAAGTACTTAGCAATTTGCTCACATCGTTTAGGATCACCTGGAAGGAGTACATATTCACCAATCTCACCAGGTTTAATTTTAATATGAAACATTCTCCCAGTATTGTCTTCTAATTTCATATTATCACTTTAATTTTATTATTTTGTCATTGAGGTTTATTTATTTAAAATTTAGGGAATTTTTTATAATATATGGTTTTAATCAATTTAAAAATTCATGGAATTAATTTAATGGAATTTTTTTTCTTTTTTTAATTGTTCATAATGTTCTATATTACGTTTTTTAAACTCTTTTGCAGGATGTCCTCCTGCAATTGCATATTTACCTATTTCTCCTACAACAACACTTCCTGCCTGTATTATTGCACCTTCTTTAATATGGGATCCTCCAAGGATTATTACACGATTTCCTATCCAAACATTATCTTCAATAATAATTTCTTTTGAGATTACTGTAGAATCATAAGGTATTGCATCACCTTCATAGTTATGAAAATCTGTTATCATCATACATTCAATTCCGGAATGGAAATTAGAACCAATTTTTACCTTACCATTTCCTTGAATAGACATGCCATTAAAATTAACATTGTCTCCAAGTTGGGTATTAGAGTTAACAATACTTTTACCATTTACTTTAAGTCCGCTACCACATGACGAACAAGTTTGCCTAACCTTATTAGTATATCTTTTTCTCTTAAATTCTACAATTTTATCTAAAATTCCCATTTTAATTCCTCAAAAGTTGGATATTTTCAAAAAAATTACTAATTAATAATATATTTTTTTATTTTCATAAAACTATCATTAATCCAATATTTATTTTAAAATAAATTAAAATTTATTATGGCTAAAATTATATATGATAAAATCAAATATTAAAATATATTATTTAGGAGTAACTAAATTTATATTAGTTTTTTATGACATGCCAAAAAATCATTATTAATAAGAAACAGTATGGATTGAGTTAAAATAGAGGCATAATTATGGCAAATGATATTGCACAAAGACGAAAAGAATTCCATGAAAGAGAAGAGAGAAAGAAAAGAAACAATAAAAAAACAATTTATAAAGTTAAAAATTTCTTCTTTGGCTGCTGTAACAATAAAACAGAATAGAAATAATTTTAAAATTACTATTTTATTTAATTATCTTATTTTTTCAATAATTTAGGGCCATTGTATTCATTTTCTTCAGTATATATTCTAATTAACCTGTCAAGAGTAGGATTATATAATAACTGATAACCTATTGCTCCGCCTTCGTCCATAGTAATATTATTTAAACTCTCATCACTATCTGCACTATTATTGTTGATTATGTACCAGATAGTGTGGGGGGTATAAATGAATAATTTTCCTTTTCCAATACTACGGTTATCTCTAAAACTATTGTCAGGGTCATAGATTTTAACGCCATGAACAACAAGTCTTGAAAAATCCTGTTTAGGCTGTTTACCTCCTTTTGTATAAAGAAGTACAATCCAATCTAAGACCTGATCTCTTACTTGCTGTTTTTTATGAGGGTCTTTAAATTTTTCCTTTATCCGTTCTCTACGTGATTTAACAGTATCGGTGATGTTTAGAATTTCTTCAACTTTACTTACATCTTTTTCTAAACACATCCAACCTTTAGGAATTCCTGTAATTTTCATATGATCTACAAAATCAATATATCTATAATATCTCATGTAGGGTTTGATTTTTTCAAAATCTTCTTCTGGAATTTCCTGATTTAGGCCATATAAATATCCAAAACCAATAGAGTCATAAAGTTTTACTTCCAGTTTTAAAGTTTTATCTTCTTTCATTACTAATTACCTTTAAACTTCCTTTAAAAAATTTTTAATTATTTTAATCCTAATTGGAACATCTGGTTGAATATTGGGTTAAAAGTATAGCACATTTGTGAACGGTATTTAAACTAATTCTTTGTTGGGAGTAAATAATCTTATTTAATAATTCATCAATAAAATAATCTTCATCCCTTAAAGGATTATTTAATACAGCAACTTCTTGGTTTACAAATCCTACATACGGTTGAACAGGACATTCAAGATTATTTTCTTTTAAAAAGTCTTCCAGTTCATAAGATAATTTAAGAACCTTTTGTTTAATTCTATTGTTATGTTCAAATTTAACTTTATGTTCCGGATTAATAAATTTAGCAGTAATTGGATTATCATCAGGTATTAATCTTTCATTACTTTCATCACCAAGAAGTGAAATTAATTCCTGAGTTTCATTTTCCTGTTTGATTCTATTTTTATCTTCTTTTGCATCAAATTTTTGAGATAAGATTGTATAAATTCCAGTTGGTCCAACAACAACATGGTTAATTCCTTCATTTGACTCTGGAACTTTTACATAATATAGGACATAATAGTTATCTGGAAGGGTAAGTAATTTGGAACGTATAATTCTTCCACGTTTTTCCTTTTCATCATAATTTTTATTTTTATAAATTCCTAATCCAAAAACAACTGCTCCAATAAGTACAAAAACTAAACTGTAATATCTCTTTGAATAAATGGTATCAAATAAACCTAGTATCATTACAAGTCCACCACTTCCTATATAAAGATAGGAATAAGGCTCATTACTTTCATTTGGATCAGGTACAAGGTTTTGTTTTTTAATATTGTCTAAATCTTCAAGTGTAGTATCAGGATTTAGAATTTCACTTGAATATATTAGAGGTTCATCTTTGCCATTATAAGTATAAGGTGGATTATCTTTATTGGGATTATATACATATACTTCATTTTCAAAATTTGCTAATTTACTTTCATAATCCTTTTCAGGATAAATATCGCCGGTTGTATTGGTAAAATCAGTATTCTTGGATTCACTTGGTTGAAGATTTCTTATCTCCTCAAAACGGGAATTGTTTTTTGAGAATATTCTAGAAAATCTATTTTTTTTACTCCTTTCAGTTTCATATTCTTCATTATCTGAATCTCGCTTAATTTCTTCTAAATGAGTATCTTTTGAATTTGAAGCAGTATTATCTAATGAACTATCCTTTGAATCTTTAAAATTAGCTTCTTTTTGAATATTTGTCTTTGAATATGAATTATTATTAGAGTTATCTGCTGAATTAGCTATATAACTGCTATTTGGTCCTTGATTATAATTTTCTAAATTTTGAGTTTTTTTTTCAAATTTTCTCTATAGTTATCATATCTATAATCCATATTTTCCGCATATGAAAAGATAAGATATGTTTTAAGTTCATTATAATCTAGGCTATCTGGAACTTTAAAGTTACTAATATAGTTAACTTCACCAATTAAATCTTCATCAGTATTAGGATAAAGATTATTTCCACGATTACTTATAAAATTAGATTTTTTAATAAATTCATCATTGTCATTTATGGCTTCACTTGGTCCAATATAGTCTTTAACTTCTTTATCAGTATTTTCGCCAGTATATGAGGAATCATCTGTATAAACTACTTCAACAGTGTCCTCTTCAGGGGATGTTTCAGGGCTATGGTCTACATAAATATAATCATCATCCAAATACAATTCATTAGTCTGACTGGTATTTGTATTTGTTAATTCGTCTTCGTAAGCTTTTTGTTCTTGACGAATTCCAACAAGTTCTTCATTTAAATCTTCATCTAAAAACCTTAATTGTCCTCCACAACTAGAACATTCATAGTCTAAAATATTGTCGGTTTTATCTAATCTAAATTTAAGTCCACAGCTTTCACATTGAACCATATTATAACTTTTATTAAGCATGTCTGTATTAAATCTGTGGGTTCCTCCACTGGAAGGTACGGTAGAATAATTTGTATCATATTCTAAATCTCCAGCACAGAGGGTACATTCGTAGGTATTAATGTCTTCCTCATCATCTATTTGGAAATTAGCTCCACAATGCTTACAGACTACAACTTTCATATTGGCCACATTAAACTATTTTTTTAATTAAATCACTAATGGAATTTTATTTATTTATTAATTTAATCATAAATTTAATAATTTTTATTTTTAGTCAATTTTAATGATTTAATTTTTATATGAATTCTTAATTTTTTTTAAATAAGAATAATTATTTATAATTAATCTTTTACTTTCAATAGTTATAGTTATAATTTTTCTTTTTTATAAATTATTCGATTTTTATAATATTTTTTAGATTTCATAATACAATTATATTTATTTTAAGTTTCCTTATTTTTTGTAAATTTGTATTGGATTTACTGGAATTATATTATTTTCTTATTAAATTTTTGCAGAATTCATTTATTTTTCTTAAAAAAAATATTATTTTTCGTCTATGACTTTCATATAGATTTTCATTATTTTATCAAGGACTTTATCCCAGTTATACTCATTTTCAATAAGTTTTCGGCCGTTTTTACCATATTCTTCCATAAGGGAATCATTAAAAATTAGTTTTTCTATAGTTTGAGCTAAATCATCAATATTATAGTCACAGCTTTCTCCACAAACTCCGCTAACCCAATTGGATATATGATTGCAATTGGTTAAAATAAGTGGTTTGGATGCAGCCATTGCTTCAAGTCCACTTGTTGTAAATGATTCATATTGTGACGGCATTATAAAAGCATTACAGTCTTTTAGAGCTTTTAATTTATCTTCTTTATATAATGGTCCTGTAAGTATTAGATTATCTGCAATACCATATTCATTAATTAATCTTTTTATTTCCTCTTCAAAACCATTATCTGGGCCTATGATTGCAAGTTTAACTTTGTTTGAGGGATTATTCTTATAAAATTTATTAAATCCTTTAACAAGTAAGTCAAGACCTTTAATGCGGTTAAGTCTTCCAATAAAAATAATTAATTTCTCGTCATCATTAATATTGTATTTTTCTCTAAACTGGCCATAGGGTGGCAGTTTATCATATTCTTCTAAATCAATACCTAAAGGAACAATTTCAATTCTACTTGCGTAAACTCCCATTTTCAAATATTGATCCTTTTCTATATCTGTAAGTGCAAATGCTCTTTTTGCATCATATAATATATTAAATCCCCAAAATTTATCAAAAATATTTTTAAGTCCTTCTTTTTGAAAAAAAGGCAGTACAGATCCATGTGATTGTAGAATGTAAGGTATATTGTATTTAACTGCATATCTGTGAGTAAGTATTGCAAGTGAGTGTCTATGTTCGTGGATATGAATTATATCAAATTCTTTAATATGTTTTTTAAGATGGCTTTTTAATCCAAGGGGAGTGTCGATTGTAAATTTATTTTTAAAGGTGTTTGATATGTTTTTAAAATAATAAACAGTTATTCCATCTACATCTACATTGTAATTATCTTCAAATTCAAGACGATTAGTACATGAGTCTGTTGTGTATACAACTACTTCATGACCTAATTCCTTTTGCTTTTTAGCTATTTGGTATGATGCATTTACTACTCCTCCTGCTGCAAGGCAAGGAACAAATGATGGAACAACATGTAATATTTTCATAATTATTCTCTTTTAATTTTATTTAAAATTATAATATTCTTAATATTATAAAACCCTTTTTAAATCTAATTTAGCTTAATTATTTTTTTTATAGATTGTTATATTTCCAAACTCTTTTACTGGAGAGTAATGAGTTAAATTAACATCATTGAGGGCTATAAAATATTCTGCATTATTATCTAAAAGTTTTTTATCAAGAGATTTCTCCTCATTAATATTTTTTACATGTTTAACCTCTTTTTTCAAGAAAAATGTAATTTCAGGACCTCTATCAGACATAATAACTCCATCTTTATCTTTTATCCAATTTGCAGCAAGCTTTTCATCAACGGCATTTTGATCATCTTTCAAACTGTCAATATACTGGACGGTTGAAAGTAACATTAATATAATTATAAATATTGGAATCAGATGTTTTAAATTAATTTTTCTAATTTTAATATCCCTCATTTTTATAATTAATGTTTCAACAGATAAGGTTATTAAAAATACAAAACCTGGTACCAGTGGTACAAAATACCTTTTGAGTTTTATTAAATGTGCAGAGAAAAACACTAAATAAGATAAGAAAAATCCTATCATAACAATATTAATAAGTAAATAAGGATATCTTGATTTATTTATATCTTCAACATTATCATATTTTAAAATGATTTTTGTAAATGAGTAGGCACATAAATAAAGACCTATAAATAAAAGTAACTCGGAAATTACAAATGAAATTAAACTAGCTGTGAAAAATGATATTAAAATCAAAATAATTGAAATAGCAAATATCAAATACATTAGTTTTGAGGAAACATCCCATTTACAAATTTTTAATTTGGAATTTTTAATTTTAGAAAAGGAATCTTTAAAATTCTTTACAACAAAATAAAATGTTACAATTAATCCAATTATAGCTATTGCTAATATAATTTTTCCATAATGATAGGTAATGATTTGAGGAATAATTTTAAAATAAAAAAATAGATCATTTCCCATTAATTTGCCATTGCTAGTGGCTGTAAGAGATGATCTGGATGATATATCCTGTGCCTGATTTATAAATCCTAATGGAATTTTATATATAAAGAAATATGCACAAAAAGGGATTAATGTTATAATTCCCGCTACAGCTCCTTTAACAAGGCCTTTGGAGTATTTTTTAATATTATAAAAAAACCTAGTCTTACCCATAAAATATAACAACATTAATGGGAAAATAAGTCCTGCAGGATATTTTGTAAAAAAGCTTATTATGGCTAAGGGAATGGCAATATAAAAATAATCCTGTTTTTTTTCCATTGCTATAATAAAGAAATATAATGCCCAAAGCATTACTGCAGTAGAAGCAATATCTAATGTTCCATTTCCTGCCCATTTCATATTTATAAGGAATGTTCCATAAACGATTGAGCCAAAAACAGAATAGTAATTGTTAAATCTTAATTTTAAAAGGTAATACATTCCAAGTATTCCGATTATGTAAAAGATTCCATTGACGAAAAAAATACTAAATTCTGATACCACACCTGCTCTAAACAAAAGAGAAGTTAAAAAAGGTATAACTGGTGGTAAATAGTTTACAAACTTATATCCTCCAATTTGTACTCCTGATAATCTTAATGCTTCAATTAAATAACAATATACATCTAGATAATGAGTTCCTACTCCTCTGTGATGTATGACGTTTTGATAAACAAGTGTAATTGATATTATGAGTGAAAATAATACAACTATTATTAATGATAATCTATCAGACATTTTTTCATTTATATTAAACAATTCAATTCCCCTTTTTTTTAATTTATTAGTTTATAATCTATAACTTTTTTTTAATATTATAATTTTTTTTAATATTTTATTTTAGACCCACATGTCTTTAGTTTTTATTTGATAATCATATTTTATTATTATTTTAGGGTGCCGGCCAAAAATATAAAATTTATTTTTAAAAAGCCAAATAGTCATTAGAATTAAACTAAAAATATATTTTTTTAATAAAATATAAATATTTTTATATATTTTTTATCAATTATTTTTTAAAAAAGCCTTAAATATTTTCTATAATCATACTCTTTTATAAACTACAAAGCCATTTTTTTCTTTTACAATTTTATAATAATTCGTATCCACATTAGGATTTTCTTCTTCACTTATGTAATAACTTGCATTATTTTGAAGAAGTGTTGATGTAAAGTTTTTTTCATCTGTAAGACCAAAGGTCTGATTTACATCAGTTCTTAGATTAAATGCTATGTCTATCCAGTTATTTGCAAAAATTACTTTATTTTTATAATCTGGATCTGTTTCAATTATCCAATCTGTAACTGCTTTCTGGTCATTATATACAGTTAGCATATTATCTGGCTGCTGATTATCAAAAGTATGTGGAGTCGTTGTCATATAACAGTAACTTGTAAAACCTAAAGTTGAAACAATTAAAATTACAGGAACTAAAACCTTTAGAGTATTTAGAATTTTAGGACTGATTTTAAAGTTATTGTCAGATTTTTTACCTTTGGATTTTTTAGGAAGATAATCTTGAAGTTTTCCCCAAATCAGATACAATCCAAATACAACGAAATATGCAAGGGTTGGTGTAAGGCATATTCCATATCTATCTGTTTTAATTATGTGGAAAGAGTAGAAAGTAAGATTTACAGCTAACCAATAGATGAACATAAAGTCTATTGCCAAATATTTCAAGTCAGATTTTCTAAGGAGTCTAAATAGGAATAGTATTGAAATTGATATTAGTCCCATTGACATATAAAGTGAAACATGTGTAAAGCTTATAAAGTAAACAATTAAAGGGACAATAAAGAGTATGACTTTGCCATAGAAGTATTTGCTTTTATCTTTAAGGATTTTATCCCTATTTTGTTTTTTGCATAATCTCCAAACGAATATTATAAATCCTATAAAAATAATCAATAAATACACATAGGATATAGTGCTAGGATTGTTTCCAATCCAAACCATTTTATCAAATACAAATTTTCCCGGTTTAAAGGAGTATGGAATCCATTTATATGTTCCCATATATATTGGAATATTGTTCAAATAATACATTACATTATTTGTTGTTGCAGCTGCAGTACTTGTTGCAATAGCATTAGACGCTCCAGGGTTTGAGGTTGCAGAAATTGATGCAGATTGGCTTAAGAAAAATAGAGGAATATTATATATTTTATAAAATAGCATAAACACACTAAAGGTGACTCCTCCTGCTAAAAATCCCTTAATTAATTTTCCCAAATGTTTGTTTATGTAATCAATAGGGTTACCAGTAAACAATATTAACATTAACATTACCGGAAGGGTAAGTATAACGGTAAATCTTGTAAAAAATCCTATTATAAGTACTGGAAATGCAATATAATAGTATTTCGGGTTTTTATATAATCCGAGAGCCATAAAGTATAATGCCATTAGGGACATTGCAAGACCTGGAATATCAAGCATTCCTTTTGTAGCCCAAGCAAGATTAATTGGCATGGTTATAAGGATTATTGCACCTGTGAAACTTAAAAGTTCCTTATATTTTAAACGTAAAAGTCCATACATTACAACTGCAGTTAAAATATAATAAAAACTACTTACGTATAAAATTACTTTATCAGAAACAAAACCCAGAGAGAAAAATATTGAAGTAATAAATGGTATTACAGGAGGCAGGCCATGGTTTCTACTACTTCCACCAAGTCCAGCATAATTTAGACTATTATTTAAATAAATATAAACATCATGAATATAATAGGCTCCTATTTTACTATCTGCTTTTAAAAAGAAGTATATGATTATGGAACTAATTATAACTAAAAGTCCAATACATATTATATCTTTTTTATACTTTTCAAAATCCATTTATTCTTCCTCTCTATTTTTAATTATGGTTAATTCTTTAAAATAATAATAAATAATAATAAATAATAATAAATAATAATCATCTAATTTTATAATAAATTTTTCATTTAATATTCTTAACTGTAATTATTTTTAAGTTAAATTAATGATCCTAGTGCAAATGCAATAAATGCAATTATCATTCCTATTTTAAGAAGTTTTGAAATTCTAGCACAATTTTCTCTTGATTGATCTTTTAAAATTCCATATGCACTATAAAAGAATAATACCATTGCCACTATTACAATTACTAAATAAGTTACGGTGAAAATATGATAAACATATAATAGAGGACATAAAATTGTATCTATTATAATCAAGCTAGCTGCAAGATAGCTTGAAGCTTTTTCACCATAAACAATTGGAAATGTCTTTGCACCTTCTTTTTTATCTCCTTCAATATCCTCAGTGTCTTTAACTATCTCTCTTGCAGTAGTCATAAGCAGTGCAAAGAAAGCAAGTATTAAAGATGTGATTATAAGGTTAATGTCTCCATTTTTAGAACCAATAATAACTCCGCCAAATAAAAAACATAATCCAGTTAATATTCCAACAGATATGTTTCCAATAAGTACTGTGGATTTAAGGTTTCTTGCATAAAAATATTCGAGTATACATGCTCCAAAAACAATTATAACTGGTCCAATATTATTTACCATAAAACTAATTATTCCTCCTACAATAACTGCAAGGGCAAGTAGTCCAAGTGAATATATTTTTGCACTTTTAAGTTTTATTCGGCCTGATGGAATTGGTCTTGTAGGTTTATTGATGAGGTCTATGTTTACATCAAAAACATCATTTATAGCATTTCCTCCTCCAAGGGCTAAAAATGTTGCAATCATACCTAGTATAAGAGGAATACCAAAATCATGGCCTACAAATCCCATTAAAACTACCGCAATAATTGCCATAACTGCATTGGCAGGTCTAATTATTTCTAAATATGGATTCATTAATATCACATTAATTGTTTAATAAATTTGCTCATATCCAATATTTGAATATTCAAACTCAAATCTATTTATTGATTTTTATCTTTTTAATTTTAGATTTTATCTCAAATCATTTTTTTTTAAATTTTAAAAGTTTTCAATATTTATTATTAATTTTAATTTCATTTAATTTATAAATTTTTAAATTTTAACTTGTAATCAATTAATTTTAATTTAAATTAAAATTTAAATAATTATCAATTAAAATTAAATACTAAATTAATTATATATATTTTAGTGATTTTTTTTTACTTTTGAGGTATTATATGAAATTTAATCTAATGAGATATTTTAGAAGAAATGAAGATAAAATATCCTTTTACTTTATCGTCGCTCTATTTGCAGTTTTAGCATTTCTTCTAATATGGGTTAATTCAAGGGAAAATATTTTAGGAAAATCTTTCGGTGATGTTTACTCTTATTTAATTGCTGCTTTAAGAT
Source organism: uncultured Methanobrevibacter sp. (assembly GCA_964418715.1). Taxonomy (GTDB): domain Archaea; phylum Methanobacteriota; class Methanobacteria; order Methanobacteriales; family Methanobacteriaceae; genus Methanarmilla. The sequence goes on from CAYQMW010000011.1 coordinate 13,150, forward strand.
TTTCAGGTGTATCTATTGAAGGTTATCAATATGTTAATAATCTCTCACCTTTAATTCCTTTTTTAACTTCAATTTTATTTAGGTTCGGTTTCGTCTCTTCTTTAAGTATTTTCTTTATTACAGGAGTATTCTACTTTTTAGGAGGAGTATTTTTTTATAAGTTATTAAAACTTAGGTTTAATAATCTTTATTCAATACTTGGTGCTGTATTATATGGCGGATGCACTGTTAATTTAATTTGGCAGGGTACTGCAATAGTAGATATTCCTTCAGTTTCCTTGTCAATTATAGCGATTTATTCAATGATTATGGCTGTTGATAAAAATCAGAAATATTTCTATCTTGCTTTTCCTGCAGTTGTTTTAGCATTTCTATCTAAGTATACAGCAGGTTTAATACTTCCTATAATGATGTTATATTATATTTTAAGGGTATTTTCATGGAAAAAATTCAAGATTTATAGAAAAAATACTTTTATTGGAGTAATACTCGGAATTCTTATCTTTATTCCATATATTATATATTTGACAACATATCACATTGATTTTAATCTGTATTATCAGTTAAATTCTATCCTTACAATACATAAATATTCTTTAGGTGCTGTAAATGATTTAGGGTTTTATCTTGTAAATCTATTTCAATGTTTAAATCATATGGAAATACTTGGAATTTTCCTTGATATTATATTTATTATAGGTATTATCCTGGTTTTATATAGAACAAGACGTATTTTAAAGGTTACATATAATCAGCAAAGTATTAAGTTTTTAGGCAGATTTGTTCCATTGTCTATTATTTATAAACTTCTGATGATTGGAATATTATTGCTGATTTTTATATTTTTAACTGCTGGAAGAATACCAATACTTATAAGTGAAGTATTGCTTTTTTTAATTATTTATGTAATGAGTGTACTTTCAAATAAGGTTTTAGGTAAATTTAATAAGATTCCTCATAAACCAAAATACAGGTTCTATAATTATGATATTTTAATGTTTACCTGGTCTTATTCATATCTTATTATGTTTTCAGCTCACTTTGTAAAATCAACATCCTACTTCTCAAGTATGGCTCCAGGTTTTATTGCACTTGTTGTATTTTCAGTTTACCTTATTTTAAAAACAAGTAGATTAAAATATAAATCATTAGATTTAAAAGAAAATAAAAGAAGGGATTATAATCTTAAATTATCCACAATTATAAGTTTAGTTTTAATATTTGTCTTTGTTCTATCTTCATTTTACTGTATAGGTATTTACAGACAGGATAGTTACCAGACCAATGGTGATGAGATAGTATACTTTATTCAAAATAATATTAGCTATTATGATAATTTAACCATCTCACAAACAAACAATTCTCTATCTACTAATAATATTTCTTATTATCCAGACAATTTAAAGGATATTAAAGCTATAAATGCCTTAACAATAAATTATCATTTTTATAAATAAAATGAATATTTCTATTTTATTATTGGTTGTATCAAGATCCATTTAATCTTGCTAAAAATCAATTAATATCTACTAAAACTCTATTAAACAATCTTTTTTTATAAATTATAATTTATCAAGTAGTTTTGCAAATTTATAAGCCATATTCTCAGTTGTATACTTATTTACTTCTTCATTTCCAGGATAATCTAATTTGTAATCATTGTCTATAAATTCATTGTAATATTTAAGCAGTCCTTCTCTGCAATCTTTGAGATTATCTGTGTGAAAACCAATATTTGTCTTATCAATTATGTCTTTAAGGCAGCCTTCTTTGTATCCAATGGATATTACTGGTTTTTTAAGGCCCATATATTCAAATACTTTTCCGGGAATAAATATTTGCTCATTAGGATTGTTCCAGGATATTAAAAGAAGAATGTCACTTGCTTTTTCATACTTTAAAACTTCACTGTGATCTATAAATCCATGAACATTAATAATATCTTCAATATTATATTTTAGTCCCATTTCCATAATATTTCCACTGTCTCCATAGAAATTTAGTTCAATATTCTTCTTATCAATCAAACCTTCTGAGGATAGTTCTTCTATGGCTTGAAACAATATTTGAGGGTCACGTTTACCTTCATATAATTTTCCTGCATAAGTGATATTTAGTTTATGAGATGTTCTCTCAACAATGTCTATATTTTCAAATTCACTTTTCTCATATCCGTTTTCAATTGTATATATTTTCTTACTTGGATGTATACTGGCCAATATTTCTTTTGTAAGTGGTGTAGTTACAGTTAAAGCACTGACATTTTTAAAGGTCTTCTCTTCAAGATTTTTCTCAAAATGTTTTCTTATAAAATTATGATTAACATAAGGATTTTTATTCCATAAATCACGTAAATCTCCAATCCATGGAATATTGTATTTTTCAGATAAATCCTTAGCTATGCTGTGACAGGTTATAGGCCATGAGGAGGATAAAATTGCTTCAATATCTCTTCTGCCAATTATTTCTTCACATGCATCATAAGCCGGTTTATACCAGTATTTCATACCATCAGGATATGCAAATATTTCCCCTGCAATATGTATGCCTTTTTTTACAAGAGGATTAGCTTTTGCATTAGAATTAGAATCATTATTTGTCTTTTCTTTTTTCTCAGATAATTTTTCATTTTTATCTGCAGGGGATTTCTTATTAAAATTTAAAAATGAGGCATATTTATCTAACATATCAATATAATCAGTTTCAATTATTTCAACACCACTTAGTTCAGTTTTATTAAAACTTGTATCTATATCATCAAAATGTGGTGTTATAACTATTGGATTCCATCCATATTTTGGCAAGTATTTAGAAAGGCTTCTAAGTCTTTTAGATGCTATTTCATTTTTTTGATTAAAATAGAAACTAATCAATAAGAGATTCTTCATTCTATTACCTTTTAGTTTATTTTTTTTATTTTACTAATAAAAATTTTTTAAATATTATTTAAGATTTATTTAAGAGTTTTTCTTTAATAATTTAGATATTGAATAATTATTTTTTTTACCAATTACTTTTTTTATAATTATTTATTATTTTTTATAATATTAATTAATATTAATTTTTAATTTATTTTTTAATTTTTTTTATAAGTAAATTGAATATATGCAATAAGTTTTTAAATGTAAAAAATTAAATTCATATTATTGTATATTAATTTAAATGATTTATCAAATTAAAATTTATTAGGTGTTATTTTGTCAAAAATTAAAATTGCAATTGTGGGAATGGGGAATTGTGCAAGTTCCCTTATTCAAGGAATCCACTATTATGAAGATAAAACATCAGAAGATTCAATTGGTTTAATGCATTGGGAAATTGCAGGATATAAACCATCTGATATTGAAGTAGTCGCTGCATTTGATGTGGATAAAAGAAAAGTAGGTCAAACTGTAGATAAAGCTATTTTTGCAAAACCTAATTGTACTGCTGTATTTATGGAAGATATTCCAGAAACTGATGTAAAAGTTTCAATGGGTAAGGTTTTAGATGGTGTTGCAGATCATATGGAAAACTTTGATGAAGATTTAACATTTCTTGTAGCGGATGAAAGAGAAGCAGAAATAGAAGATGTTGTAAACATATTAAATGAAAGTGGAGCAGAAATGCTTTTAAATTATTTGCCTGTAGGTTCTCAAAAAGCTACTGAGTTTTATGCTGAAGCATGCCTACAGGCAGGTGTTGCATTTATTAATTGTATGCCTGTGTTTATTGTAAGTAATCCTGAATGGGAAGCTAAATTTAGAGAAAAAGGCATTCCATGTATAGGTGATGATATTAAAGCACAACTTGGTGCTACAATTACCCATAGGACTCTTACTAATTTATTTAAAAATCGTGGAGTTAAATTGGATAGAACCTATCAGTTAAATACTGGTGGAAACACTGATTTTATGAATATGTTAAATAGAAGTCGTCTTGAATCTAAAAAAGAATCTAAAACCGAAGCAGTTCAATCTGTTGCTGGTGAAAGATTAGATGATAATGATATTCATATAGGTCCAAGTGACTATGTGCCATGGCAAAAAGATAATAAATTATGTTTCCTTAGAATGGAAGGAAGAGAATTTGGTGATGTTCCAATAAATATTGAGCTTAGACTTAGTGTTGAGGATTCTCCAAACTCTGCAGGTTGTGTTATTGACGCTGTACGTATATGTAAATTAGCTCTTGAGCGTGGTATTTCAGGTCAGTTAACATCAATCTCATCATATGTTATGAAACATCCTCCGATTCAAGTTACAGATGATGAAGCATATGAAAATACAAATCTTTTCATAGAAGGAAAATTAGATAGATAAAGCTATTTTTCCTTATATTGCTCTTTTTTTTAAATTTTTATCTATTTTCTCACTTTTCACTTTTTTAGAATTTTTATTTTTTTAATTTCTTTTAAATTTTTATCTATTTTAACATTTTAGTTTTTATTTGAATTTTATTTTTTTATTTCTTTTTCAATTTTATTTTTAATTTATGAATAAATAGTTAAGTTTTATTAATAAGAAAAACAATATATTATTATTTAAGGAATATTTGATAATTAATATTCAAAAAGGGTTATATGGTTTTTAATTAGCATATAACCGTTGTTTTTATCTTGAATTTATTTATTATTTATTAACATTTAGAATTTAGATATAATAAGAATAAATTGATATGATTTATAAATTGCTTATTTATATTAAATAACTTAATGTAAAATTTTTATTAAAGGGAATGGTGATTTAATGAAAAATACTAAAATTACTGAAACTGCTCTTAGAGATGCTCACCAGTCACTTTTGGCTACTCGTATGAGAACACGTGATATGATTCCTATTGTGGAAGAATTAGATAAAATAGGATACTTTTCATTAGAAGCTTGGGGAGGAGCTACTTTCGATACATGTATTCGTTATTTAAATGAAGATCCTTGGGAAAGATTAAGAGAAATTAAAGAGAAAGCAACTAGAACTCCTATTCAAATGCTTTTAAGAGGTCAAAACCTCTTAGGTTATAAAAATTATCCTGATGATGTTGTTACTGCTTTTGTAGAAAAATCCTATGAAAACGGTGTAGATGTATTTAGGATATTTGATGCATTAAATGATATACGTAATATGGAACAATCTATTAAAGTTGCAAAAGCTCAAGGAGCTCATGTACAAGGTACTATTAGTTATACTATTTCTCCTGTACATACTATTGATTCATTTGTAGATTTTGCAAGAAAACTTGAAGAATTAGAATGTGATTCAATTTGTATTAAGGATATGGCAGGACTTATCACTCCACATTCTGCATATGAGTTGATTTCAAGACTTAAAGAAGAAACTGATTTACTTGTAGATTTACATTGTCATTGTACTAGTGGAATGGCTCCAGTAACATATTATGCTGCATGTGAAGCAGGTGTAGATATTCTTGATACTGCAATTTCTCCTATTGCGGGAGGAACTAGTCAACCTCCAACTGAAAGTATTGTTGCAGCACTTCAAGGCACTAAATTTGATACTGGTATTGACTTGAAATTATTAAACATAATTAAAGATTACTTTAATGATATTAGAGAAAAATATGGCTCTATTCTTGATCCTATTGCAGAACAAATTGATACTGATGTATTGTTATATCAAATTCCAGGTGGAATGTTATCAAACCTTGTTTCTCAACTTAAAGAACAAAATGCTCTTGACAGATATCAGGATGTATTATAAGAAATGCCTAGAACTAGGGAAGATATGGGTTATCCTCCACTTGTTACTCCTACAAGTCAAATTGTAGGTATTCAATCTGTAATGAATGTTCTTGGCGGAGAAAGGTTTAAAACTGTAACTAATGAGGTCAAAGAATACATGAGGGGGATGTATGGACGTCCTCCTGCTGATGTAAATCCTGAGGTATATAAGAAAATCTTAGGTGACGAAGAAGCTATTGATTGTAGACCTGCAGATATGCTTGAAGATGAAATGGAGAAATATGAAAAAATTGGTAATGATTTAGGAATTATCAAAAAAGAAGAGGATGTTTTAACTCTTGCTTTATACCCTCAAGTTGGGGAGAAATTCTTAAAAGGTGAAGCTGAAGAGGAAGAACTTAAACCTAAAACTCCAATTTCAGATGATCCTCTTGCAATTCCAACACAATATAATGTTGAAGTTGACGGGGATGTATTTGATGTTAAAATTATTCCAACAGGTTATCTTCAAGTTGAAGAAACTGATAAAGGACCATTTACTCCTGTTGAAGGTGCAGTTACCTCACCAATGCAAGGTATGGTCTTAAATATTAAAGTCCAAGTTGGAGATAAAGTTGCTCAAGGTTCAACTGTAGCAGTACTTGAAGCTATGAAAATGGAAAATGATATTCAAGCTGAAAAAGATGGTGTTGTTACTCAAATATTAGTTGAAAAAGGAGATGCTGTCTCTGCTGGAGATACAATAATGGTCATCGAATAGATGATTACAATTTTTTTCTTTTTTTATTTAATTTTATTCTATTTTTTTAATATACTATTTTTTATCAAAATCAGTTTATTTTAGTTTTTTTTATCTACTAATTAACTAGTCATTATTTATAATCTAATTTAATCATGCATTTTTAGATAATCTATAAAACAACAATTAGTTTAATATTTATAAATTTAATCATTTAAAAAAAGAGATATTTAAAAAAAATAAAAAATAGTTTGTAGAATTATTCATAAATATGATAAAATTCTACAAAGTGCTTATCTTCACATTTAGGACATACATCCATTTCAAAGTAGCCATAAATTTTATTATTACATTTTGGGCAAATTTCATCATCGATATTTGTATGTGCAAATAGTAAGTCTCTGCCTATTTCAAAAATTACTTTGGTTATTTCAAATTCAGATGATTTATTTATTAAATCACTTACTTCTTCTTCGGATAATCCAGAATCATTTTTACATACAATATAAACATTTACAAGTTCATCACATTCCTTGCAGTAAAATTCTTCTAGTTTTCCAGAAATTTTTGATTTACTTACTTTGTCTAATACTTCATAACCTTGAAGTCCTCTTGCTTCAGATTCGGTTAATTCTGTTAAGTCGTCATTAAAATAGAAACTTATCTCATCAAGTTCACTAAATTTAAATCCGCAATTTTCACATGTTTTTTCTTTAGCAAAACCCATTATTTCACCATTAAATTTTTTGCTAATTTTACCCAAATCCAAACCTATATATTTTTAAATTATAATTGTAATTTAAATTTTATAAAACTTGTCTTTTAAATCTTATATTTTATTTTAGTATTAATTTGCCTTCATTGCATTTTGGACATGTACTTTCCGGATATAACCATTCAAGCACTTTCCCACATTTTCCACACAAATCATCATTATTTTCCGGGCTGCGTTCATCCTGGAAGAAATAAACTCTTATATGTTCATCCTCACTTATTTCTAATATTTTTTCTTTAATTTCTTCATTTGTAAGTGAAGTATAATTATCATTATTTGATATGATATAGATTTTAACAAATTCACTACATTCTCTGCAGTATCCTTCATCTACTCTTCCGGATAAGGGGGATTTACCTGCCTCATCAAGTGATTTTTTACTAACTGGCTCTTCTATTATTTCAGTTAGATATCTGTTAAAATAAAATACATCATCTTTTGTTTCGTATTCAAAACCACATTCATTACAGGTATATTTCTCTGTTAGTGCCATTTTACTACCTTCTATCTATTTTACATACTTTACATTCAATATTTAATTTGCCCTCATAACATTTAGGGCATTCCATATCATTATAAACAGTATATATCTTTTCACTACATACTGGACAGAATTCCTCTTCTTTTATGGATTTCATATATGAACTAACACTTGGTTTGCTTTCTCCATTATTGTTTTTACCAGTATTAATTTTTACAATATTGATTCTTGTTTTTGATAACTCCTCAATTAGGGAGTGTATTTCATCATCAGATAAATTTTTTTTATTGGTATTTTTATAAACAGTATAAGTTCTTACAAATTCATTACAGTTCGGACAGTATTTTTCATGAGCAGAACCGTATAGCGGTGATTTTGATAGGTTTCTAAGTGTTAGTGCAAGTTTAAGTGTTACTTCAAGTTCTGTTAAATCATCATTAAAATAGAAAATCTCTGCTTTATTGCTGTATTTATATCCGCAATTGCTACAGATATAGTTGTCTACAACTACCATTTAATCACTTTTATATTTGGTTAAATCAGGAACATTAGCTTTTTTAAACCCTCTTTTACGTCTCATACAGGATTCGCACTCTCCGCAATGAATTTCTTCTCCTTCATAACAGGAATAAGTTAACTCCATTGGACAGTTATTTTCATGACCTAATTTTACAATTTCATCTTTATTTAAATCTATTAGTGGAGCTACAACTTCAATGTTATCAGGTGAACCTATTTCTATAAGGTCATTAAAGCTATTTAAAAATTCTTTAGAATTATCTGGAAATGTATTTGCTTCTTCTAAGTCCCAACCTACAATAATCTTGCGGGCTTTAATACTTTCTGCAAAAGAGCATCCAATTGCAGTGAAAACCACATTTCGTCCTGGAACCCAAACGGCTTTTGCACTTTCTGAAGATTCTTTAAAGTCATCTAAATCCTCCTCACTTGGTTTAGGTATTTCATTTGGGCTATTAAGTGCAGAATTACTAATTTCACCTAACCATTTTAAGTCAATTACCTTATGATCAATATTATAATAGTCACATAATGCTTTTGATGCTTTTATCTCAGATTCAATTGCTCTTTGACCATAATCAAAGGTAATGGCATATATATCATAGTCATTTACATATGAAGACATTGCCACTCCACTGTCCAGTCCTCCAGATAAAATTGCAACAGCTTTTTCTTTCATTATATCCCACTTATATTTCATCATCTAAAAAATAGTCTCGAATAATTATATTACATAGTTCGTCTACTTCACTTATGCTTAAACCAGTAGTGTCTGCTATGATTTTTTTATCTTCAAATTCGGCTCTTTTGGAGATTAGTTTATTATTATAATAACCAATTTTAAATCTTACATCAAAATGTTTATCTTCGATTATTAGAGGTAATTTTACAAATTCTCTTTTAGCAGTACCTCGGTGTAGTTTAGGGGAAATTCTAATTCCTAATGTTTGTGTATCATTAAACAATATTTGAAGCAAATCTTCAATATTTTCGTCTTTACAGATTACTTGAATTAATTGACCTGGTCTATTTTTCTTCATAAATATTGGAATCATTATAACGTCCCTTGCACCAGCATCAAGTAATTTATCATAAAGATAACCTAGTTCTTCTCCTGTTAGGTGATCTATATTTGTCTCAAGTACATTTACAGTACTTTGAGCATTTTCAAGTGCCTCATTGTCCTTCGTTCTTAAAATCCGTAATACATTTGGATGGTTGAAATCTTTACTGCCGGCCCCATAACCAGTACTAATTACCTCTACACTTGGTAAAAATTCTGCATATTCACAGCACAGGACTTTATATAATGCACATCCTGTAGGAGTTGCAAGTTCTGCATTTACTGGTCCTCCATTAAATTTCAACCCTTTTAAAATCTCAAGGGTTGCAGGTGCAGGTATGCTTACAATACCATGTGCCGTTTCAACTCTTCCTCCTCCTACTGATATTGGAAGTCCAATAATTTTTTCATCAAGTGCTCCAAGTGTGTATAATCCGTATACGGTTCCAATTACATCACAGACTGCATCTGCAGCTCCAACTTCATGAAAATGAATTTCTTCAATGTTTTTTCCATGGACTTTACATTCTGCTTTGGCTATTTCATGGAAAACTTCCTTGGATTTTTCAATAACTTCAGATGGTAAAATGATATTTAATTCATCTATTTTTTCAATTAAATCATGGTAGGATATAGAGTAATTATTAACATCTTCTTTATTTAAAATTTTTATATTGCAAAAGTATGAGTCAATTCCTGATTTATTTGTCTTTTCAATAGTAGTTTTAACTCCACCAAAGTCTTTTGCAACTTTTTCGGTAATTTCTATAATTTTTTCCTTATCGGCGCCTAAATCAACAAGTGCACCTATAAACATATTTCCTGAAATCCCTGAATTTTGAGGGTCTATTATAATTGTCATATTATTACCTGGTTTTTTAATTCAAATCCCAATATGTAAGATTTAATTTTTATTGTTTTACTATTAATTTAAAATTTATAATGTTATTATGAATTTCATAGGAGTATAATTTTCAATCATTTAATAATTTTCTTAATTTATTTATAATTATAATACTATACTTAATATAATAATATCTATTAGTTTTAATTTTTTAATTAATTTTAAATTTTTAATAAATTTTTTATTTTTTCGGTGATTAAATGAAAGTGGATAATCATAATGAATTAGAAAATAAAGATATTCAAATTTCTTATAATAAACATGGGGTAAACTTTTATAATCCTAATTACTTTTTAGTATTCTCAGACTTCAATATTAGTGATGGGATAGATATTGTTGAAAATATTTTGGTTCTTCAAAATAAAGCAATTAACCTTGAAAATACTGATAAACTTTTTAATAGTATTGAAAATTTTATGGCAAATAATGAATTAAATGGCAGTTATATTTTTCACAATTTGGAAAATGTAAAATATTTTGTAAACACTTATGGGGATATTTCAGTTATTACAGTTTTAAGTAGTGATGTTGTAGTTGAAGATTATTATAATAATCTTAAAGTTTTAAATTCACCGAAAGGATTTGAAAAAGCGAAGATTGATTTTGGACAAATTGTAATAATAAATAAGGCATTATCTCCAAAAGTTTTAATCAGACTTCACTCTGAGGCAAATAAAGAAAGAATAAGATTTTTTGAATCATTAAATTTACCATATCATATTGATAATATTATTGGTGGGGATGACTTTTTAGCATTGGCAGGTAATATTATAGATGATGATATTACAGAAGAGGAAATTGAATTTGGTGTGGATATAAACAAAATTGAATATGATAGTGATTATGATTATGATGATCTTGCCATTAGAGTTACAGATGCAGTATCAATTGCATTGGAATGTGCATATGAAAAATCCAATTTAAGTGTAGGAATACTTGATTACTTTGTATCCTTAGGTATTCAAATTTCAGATTTAATAGACTCTGCTTTGGAGTTAATGGATTGTGAGGTAACAGAAGAGATTAAAGAAAGCTTGGAAGTAGAACTTTATAATATACTTGAAGATGAAAATATTGTATCACTTTTAATTGCGGCTTTTAGAATGGAATTTGATATTAATAATGGAAATATTCGCGAAATTGATGATATTAATAGTATCTGTACTTCTCAGGTATTGGGTCTTGCAATTGCAAATCAGATTGCAGGAAGTAAGGCAGTTGTTAACTTTAATGCTTATGACTATTTAAAGCCTGGTATTATAAGACCATTAGGTCCGGTATACTCAGATGCCTTTGCAGGACTAATTGCAGGTCTTGTAACTAAGGTTTTTAATTAATTTTTAATTAATTTTTATTTTTTCATTATTTTTTAACAGATTTTTAGAAATTTTAATTTTTTATAAAATTTTTTACTTAAATTTCAAGTGTATTTATTTTCATAATTTGTGCAGCAAAATTAATTTTTTTTCACTCATTTT
>CAYQMW010000012.1:0-16635 GCA_964418715.1 uncultured Methanobrevibacter sp.
GTAAGTGTAGCAATATTGATTTTTACTTGGCCATTTGCATCAGTTTTATACTTTTTAGCACCGCCTAAGTTAATTGTTAATACAGCATCTTTTATAGCATTACCATTTTGATCTTTTAATGTAATTACTAAATTTTTAGCTACATTATAAATAGTACTTACAGGCTTTGCAGTAATTGTTGTTTTTACTTTTAAAACATTAATAGTTGCATTTGATGATTGTTCATCTGGATAATCAGTGAGATTTAAAACAGCAGTATATGTACCCGCATCTAAATCTACAACCCATCCTTCACCAGTTAAACCATAAACAGTTTTGACTAATGAACCATCTTTATAGATATTAATAGTAGTATTAAATCCGTCAAATACCATATCATCTGCTGTTAAGTTAAATACTAATTTTTCACCTGACTTGTAAGTTGATGTGTAATTTAATACATTTATTGTAGCAGGAATAGGAGTTATCCATGAAATTGTATCTCCATTAAATCTACATAAAAATGCTTTTCCATCACACATTGCTCCACCCCTAGATGCTGTGTTTTCTGTGAATGTACAGTTGTATGCATTTCCCTTGTATATTGCTCCACCAGCATTGTCTACTGCATTTCCAGTGAATGTACAGTTGTATGCATTACTCTCGTATATTGCTCCACCACCATAACCACCATCTGTTACAGTGTTGCTTATGAATATACAGTTGTATGCATTTCCTCCCGCCATTGCTCCACCAGCAAAGGTTACTGTGTTTTCTGTGAATGTACAGTTGTATGCATTTCCCTTGTATATTGCTCCCCCCTCAGATCCACTGTTTCCGGTGAATGTACAGTTGTATACATTGTATGTATTATTAATACTGTATATTGCTCCACCATATACTGCTTGACCATTTATGAAATTTATATTATAAAAGTTAACATTAAGCTTAGAATCAGTTACATTGAATATTCTTGCCATTTTGTTTCCATCTATTGTTACTCCATTTCCATAAATCGTTAAATCACGGTTAATCAGAATACCAGCTGTAAATCCAGAGTCTGAATCATCATCATATGTGTAGTTGTTGGATAAGTAGATTGTAGAATTAGAATTACCATTAATGGCTATATTTAAGTCTGTAAAAGATAATGGATCTTCATTTTCTGTAGTAGTGGTTTCATCCACTCCAGATTTATCTTCCTTATCATTATTATTTTCTTTCAAATTAAGTTCAATATTCTCTTTACTTGTTGAAACATCATCATATTGGATGTTTGTTTCTAAATTATTCCCTTTATTATTATCAGTACTAATAACATCTTTGTTTGTAGTATTTTCTGTTGCACTTATTGCGGAAATACTTAAAATACAAACAAGAAACAACAATACTAATAAATATGATTTATTCTTCATATCTAAAAACACCTCATAAGTATTCTTATAAATAATACTATGAAAAATTAATATTACTACTATTTGTATCTTTTTTTTAATAAACATTTTTGCTCTTTCAGAAAATTTATGTGATAAATTTTTATTAATTTATCATTATTTTGTTGTTTTATTTAAAAAATAAATATTTTTTGATCAAATTTTTAAATTTTTTTTGGTGGACATCAGTGTTTAAAGTAATATTAGTTCTCATATGCTCTTAGTAAAATGATTTAAATACTAATGCTTAAAAGTAATTATTATGTTAAATTTCTATTAAAAAATTTTTATACATATATAATATAAGAAAATTTTAATTAGAAAAAATTCATGATAATAATTAAATCAATAGTATATATTATTTTCTAAATTTTAATTTGTTATAAAATTAAAATCATGAAAAGTATTATGAAAACTTTATATATTATGTTCAATATATATACATGTGATAGTAAAATAATAAGATGTTTATTATTTTTTTAATCAAAATAATCTTATTTAAAACTGTCTAAAACATTGTTATTTTCGTAAAAACTATTTTAAATTTAATTAATTTTGAGTATTTTTAATTTTAGCTTATATTGTTGTATATTAGCTTTGGCTATGTATGAATACACAATATTATTGATTTTAATTAGTTTTATAAAAAACATTTATTTAGATTTATTAAAAATTTATTCTTTAAAAGTCAAATGGAGGAAAATTATGGCTCAACAAGCATCAGAACTTTTTGAGAACTTTCAACAATTAAGTCCTGCAGAATTTTTCAGAAAAAACAGGCAAATGTTAGGATTTTCTGGAAAAATCACATCATTAACTATTGTTTTTCACGAATTGATTACAAACAGTATTGATGCTGCTGAAGAAGCAGGAATTTTACCAGAAATAGATGTTGAATTAAGAAAAGTTGGAAATGATAAAGAACATTATGTTTTAAGAATTTCTGATAATGGTCCAGGTATTCCTGAAGATTATATTATGAAAGTATACTGTAGTATGTTTGCAGGTTCAAAATTCAGAAATATTCAATCTAGAGGACAACAAGGTTTAGGTTGTAGTGGTTGTGTACTCTTTTCACAAATGACTACTGGTAAACCTGCAAGGGTTATATCCGGTTATAAAAAAGATGGTCAAATTAAAGGTGTAAGACTCAAATTCCATATGGATGTTGAAAACAACGTAGGAAATTTACTTGAGAAGGAAGAAATTGAAATTGACCGTACTGGAGTTAGTATTGAACTTCACTTAAAAGAAGTTAACTATTCTATGAGTGAACAAGGTGCATTTGAGTATATTCGAAGAACCATGATTGCAAACCCTCATGTGAAAATTACATTTAGAGATCCTACAGGACATAAATATATTTTCAAAAGAGCTGCAGATGTTGTACCTGTACTTCCAAAAGAAGTATTGCCTCATCCAAAAGGGGTCAGTGCAGATGATATAAAGAATATGGCTAAAAATACTGATAAAAGAAGTTATAAAAGTATGTTAACTTCTGAACTTTCAAGAATGTCTGCAAAAAGAGTTGAGGAAATTCAAAATATTACAAGAATTGACATGAAAAAACGTCCAAAGGCTATGACTTTTGAAGAAGCAGAAACTATTGTTAAATGTTTTGAAACCATGAAATTTATGGCTCCTCCAACTGATGGGCTTATTCCTATTGGTGATGAGCAGATTGAAAAAGGTATCAGACAAATATTAAAACCTGAATTAGTTGAAACCATTACAAGAAAACCTGTAACCTATAAAGGTGGGGTTGCATTCATTATTGAAGCAGGTATTGCTTTTGGTGGAGATGCAGGACGTATTGTAAATGGTCAGAAAAAATCAGAAATTATGAGGTTTGCAAATAGGGTCCCACTTAGTTTTGAGAAAGGTAGTTGTGCAATTACTCAGGCTTTAGAAAGTATTGACTGGAAACGTTATGGGATTAAAGACTTTGATAATGCTCCAATAACTTTATTTGTAAATATGATTTCTACTCAAATTCCATATAACTCAACTGGAAAACAAAGTATTGCTCCTGAGCCAGAAATTTTACACGAAATCAGACAGTCTATGATGAAACTTGCTCGTAGAGTAGAAAAATATCTTAGAAAACAAAGAAGTAAAGCAGAAATTGAAAAACGTTCAAAAATATTTGAAGATTTAGTTCCGGTTATTATTGAACAATCTGCACAACTTGGAGAAGTTCAAGCTCCAAATTATGATAAAGTACTTGAGAAAGTTACAAAAAGATCCATTGCTGAATTACGTGGAGAAGTTCCTGAAGAAGAAGAGGAAGAATTTGAAACTGAATCTCTCATGGATGAATTTGATGAACTTGGTTTTGCTGTAGATGAAGAACATTCTAATGTCAGGAAAGATAAAGGAGAATCCTTTGCAGTTTCAGAAGATGATGCAATCTTTGAAGCTGAAATGAGGGCTAAAGAAGAAGCTGAACAAAAAAGGAAAAAAGAAGCTAAAGCAGCAAGAGAAGCTCGTAAGAAAGCTCAAGAAGAAAAAGAGGGTGAATAGACATGAGCGATAAAGAACTTAAAAAACATATGCCTAAAAAGGAACGTAAAGAATATACCTACAATAAATTAAAAGTTTTAGGTCAGGATATTATTGATGATGTTATCCAAAATAAAATTCCTACTTTAAGCGTACCTTCCAGAGGAACTGGAAATATTCATTATGATGCTGATAAAAGATACTATGTTTTAGGTGATAGGCATAGTAGAAGGTCTATGGGTAATGTTAAACAAATTAGAAAATTAGGTCAAATGGTTTGTACAGCTAACTTCTGTAAAGAACTTGTCCAAAGAGAAAAAACCGCTACTATAAGGGAAATGTATTATATTAGTGAAGGATGGGGTGTTGAATTTAACACACAACAAGAATCTAACACTGTTGGAGAAGATTTGGAAGTTATGTTAGGTGCTACTCGTGAAGAATTAGGATTAATGCCTGAGGAAGATGGAGCATCTGTATATGGTAACATTACTTTAAGAGATGATGATGTTGAGATTAATGCTCTTAGAGCAGGAAAATCAGGTTATACTATCTCACCTACAATTGATGATGTTGATTTTATAGATCATGATGTTGACAGAGTTATTGCAGTAGAAACTATGGGTATGTTCCACCGTATGGTTCAAGAACATGCCTATGATAAATTTAATACTTTAATTGTTGGGCTTAAAGGTCAGGCAGCTCGTGCTACAAGAAGATTCTTAAAAAGAGTTAATGAAGAATTAGGTCTTCCTGTTTATATTTGTAACGATGGAGACCCTTGGGGATTCCATATTGGACAGGTAATTATTTCTGGTAGTGCAAAACTTGCACATGTAAATCATGAGCTTGCAACTCCAGATGCACAATTTATGGGAGTTACTGCATCTGATATTATTAAATATGATTTGCCAACAGACCCATTAAAAGATGTTGATGTAATGAGGCTTAAAGAATTATCTCAAGATCCTCGTTATAAAACTGATTTCTGGCAAAATGAAATTAAGAAAATGCTTAAACTTGGTAAAAAAGCAGAGCAGCAATCTTTCTCTAAGTATGGTCTTGAATATGTTATCGATGAATATTTCCCTACAAAACTTAGAGAAATGGGTGCAGAAATATAAGTTTAAAAATTTTTCCATAATATTTTATTATAGATTTCTTTTTTTTAATGTGGTTTTTAAAGATAAATTTTATTTTAAATTCCACAACTCTTTTATTTTAAATGGTATTTATACTAATTATGATTTGTTTTTCTTTTTTTAGTCTTCATTTATAAAAAAAAGTTTTATATAAAAATAGTTAAATGAAAAATATTTTAATCTTTAATTTTATTTAAAATCAATAATATTATTGCAGAAATTCCAAAACATATAACTATTCCTAACATAATTTTGGATGCAAATATAAATGAAGGAATATTCTTTTCAATGGTATTTGAAGTTCCTAGAATTAAACCACATATTATAGAAAATAGTGATAAACTCATGGTTTTTCCAACATCTTTACTTGTGGATAACATTGGTGATGCATCGGATAAGTCTTTCTGATCTATACTTGTTAATACAAAACGATTGTTTGGTGAGGAGAACAATCCATGTCCAATTCCTTGAAGGATGCAAGCAACCAATAGGAAATAAACTGGCACACGATCCATGAAAAATAGTATAACAACATTAATCAGAATTAATGTTAAAGCAATTGATGAAATTGCACGTTCATCCCTTTCATCAGACAGTTTTCCTGCAAATGCAGATATAAATACTACAGCAAGAGGGGTTGCAAGTAAAAATGTCCCTGCAAGACGGGCATCATATCCTAAAGCATTTTGCAAATAGAAATTCAGAATATATGTTGTTATGAATGTCATAAAATACATTACAAATGCTGTATAATTCCCTAAAACATATTTAAAATTTTTTAAAAGTTTTAAATTGCATACTGGATCTTTTTTATTCTTTTCATATTTGAAAAATATGATTAAAAGGATGATAGATAGAATCAATATGGTAATGTTTTTACTATCCAATTGTTCAATACCATATAAGAACATTCCCATAAAAAGAACATAAATAATTGAACCTACATGGTCTATTTCATTAATATTGTTAAGATACCACTCATCATCTATTTTAATTAATATAAATAGTGTAATGATGTATATTGGAATTAATACCAGGAAAACAGCTCTCCAAGACATATAATAAACAATTATTCCGGATATGGTATTTGACAAACATAATCCTATATATCCGCAAGATCCCATAATCCCTAAATCATAACCTAACATGTTTGGAGGAAGTTCTATAGTAAAAAGGATATATATTGACCCATTAATGACTGCAGTTGCAATTCCTTGAATAATTCGAGAAATCAGAAGTGTATTGATATCTGTTGAAAAAGCAGAGAGTAATAATCCTACTATCATTAATATTATACTATATTTGAGGGATTTTCCAATTCCATATTCAATAACATATTTCCCTAATGGCATCATTAAAGATACTGATGTTATTAAAAAAATTAGATTGATAGCATTTACCATTTTAACAGATAGATTAAAATCTGATGAAATTGTTGGCAGAGCTACTGTAACCATATTAACTATGAACTGAACACAAAATAACAATAAGCATCCAAGTATCATCACCCATTTATCTTCAACTTCTTTTTTCATTATTCATTATTAGATTAAAGTCTATTATAAAATTTTGTCTAGTAACAATATTTTAAATTTTAATCTTTTATATAAAGATACTGATTTTGGGTTTTATTTTATTAATATCTTTTTCTACTATCATTTTTTTTGTTGTTAAAGCCATTTTAAATACAATATTAGTTTTACAAAAAAATATATGAAATGGGGGGGCATTATATTTTTTGAGAATTTATAAGAGTATATTAAAAATCAATTATTGTTTAAGTGACAATATTTTACCATCTTCTACTCCAATATGACTTTCAATTTCACTAATACTTATTTTTGATCCTAGCTTTTTAAAATCATTATATAGATTTTCAATATCTCTTTCAAGTAATTGTTTTGCTATTGGGTGATCTGATATTACAGACTGTGAAACGTCAATAATTACTGGTTCTTCATTAAAGTTCATTACATTATATACAGATAAATCTCCATGAACCAGTTTTGCATCATTAATGAATTTATATGTTTCATCAAGTAGTTTTTCAATAAATCCGTCTATATCTTTAGGTTTTTGATATTTTACAGTTTTTGCAGGTATTCCATTTTTATCTCCAATAAACTCTAAAATTAGTATATTTTCCAGTGCAGTTATTGGTTTTGGAACATTAACATTCGCAGTAGATAATCTTTCAAGATTTTTATATTCTTTTAAAACCCAAGAACTGATTAACTGTCTTTTATTATGATGTCTTATATTGAATCTAGGATCACCATCAATATAAAAGTTCATTTTTTTAAAATCAGAGGTTGCTATTCTATATATTTTAACAGCAAAATATTCATCATCTTTAAGTCCCTTTAAAACATTAGCTTCTTTTCCAGTACTAATTTCTCCATTTAAAATATCAAGATAGTTTTTATTAGCTAATTTATATAGTGTTTCAAGGGTTCTTTTATCAAATATGTCACTACCTACTTTTCTATCCTCCTCACTTTTCATTCTTTTTCTTGAGATGAGTTTTTGAACTTCCGCATCAGCTTTTGCTATCTTTTCGTCCATTTTATCACAAAAACCGCTAGTTTGGTAGTGTAGATTAAAAAAAGTAATTGTAAAATAAATAATATTAATTATTTATTTTAAGTATTTTGGGATTATAGTATCCATTATCAAATTTTAAGGACGGATATTTACATATTTAAATATCCTTTTCTCTCAAGCCAATTAGATTCAGTTTTAGTATATCTCCAAATTACATCAGCTTTTTCATCACTTTGGAAATCCCATGGTTTTACTAATATTACGTCACCTTCGCGAATCCATATTCTTTTTTTCATTTTTCCAGGAATACGGGTCATTCTGATGTTACCATCAGCACATCTAACTTTAAGTTTCCCATGTCCCATAATTTGTTCAACAACTCCAGCAATCTCTCCTTTACGAGGAGTTCTTACTCTACGGTAAGATTGTTCTTGCTGATTATTATTGTTATTATTTTTTTTAGCCAAGTATTTTCCTCCCTATTAAAAACAATTTTCCATTTATGAAATATTTTTTATTATCTCTATTAAATTGATTATAATTTTATTATAATAGTTTATTTATATTTTATATTATATAAGTTAATGTTATAAATTGTATTCTTATACTTTTTTATTAATTAATTTGTTTTGATAGAAACTTCCTATAAATTTTAATACTTTTTCTTAAAGAAGATTTTTATAAAAACAGTTTTACTTATAAAAATTAATATAAAAATTTATTAGTAATTTTTTAAATATTCATATTGTATAACAAAATTTGTAATAATTTATTATTCAAATTAAAATTAATTATTTTAAACTAAATTTTTCAATTTATTTAGTAATTCATATAATATTGTATTATTATTTATTTTGAGGTGTTGTAATGGGTACTGAATTTTTAGATATAAAAGATCCTTTTGATGCTATGGATTTAATTTCATCTTATTTTCATAAATACTATAAACAAGAAGTAGAGGAAATTCCTCTTGAAGACAGTTATGGGAGAGTTGTCTTTGAAGATATTTATAGTGTAATTGATTTTCCTCCATTTGACAGGGCTTTAAAAGATGGTTTTGCAATTAAAGCAGAAGATAGTTTTGGCGCATCTGAAGAAAATCCTAAATCAGTTAAAATTATTGATTCTCTTGAAGCAGGAGATTATTCTCAAAAAACAGTAGAACTTGGAACTTGTGTTGAAATCAGTACTGGGGCACCACTACCTGATGGTGCAGATGCCGTTATTATGGTTGAATACAGTGAGAAAAATGAGGATATGGTTGATTTATATGACAGTGTTACACCTTCACAGGATGTTGCTATTTCAGGTAGTGATGTTAAAAAGGACACATTACTTTTAGAGAAAGGTGTTGTTTTAACTGCAGATAAAATCGGTGTACTGGCGGCTCAGGGATTTAATACTGTTAAGGTTTACAGGAAACCTTCATGTGCTGTTATATCAACAGGTAATGAATTAACTGACATTGTCGAAGATGAGTTAAAACCATCTAAAATCTATGATGTTAACAGTACTATGATTAAAAATGGAATTGTCTCTTGCGGTGCAATTGGTGTCAATGAAGGTATAGTACGAGATGATTATGATAATTTAAAATCAAATATTTTAAATTCTCTTAACAATCATGATATTTTAATATGTTCTGGTGGGACTTCTGCAGGTGTAGGTGATGTTTTAAAGCATGTTTTAGATGAAATTGGTGAGGTTAAACTTCATGGAATTGCAGTTCAACCGGGAAAACCAACAATATTGGGTGTTGTAAATAACAAACTTGTTATAGGCCTTCCAGGAAATCCAGTATCTGCTATTATCATTTTTTATGTATTTATTGCACCATTTATTATGGAATTGGTTGGTCTAAAAGAAGAAGGTTTAAAAAAGACAAAAGGTAAACTTACTAAAAGGATACATTCTCCAATAGGCAGGGAACAATATCAGTTAATCAGTTTTAATAATGGTGATGTAGAGCCTATATTTAAAGACTCTGGGGCAATATTTTCACTTGCCCGTGCAGATGGTTATGTAAATGTAGGTAAGAATGTTGAACTTGTTGAGGAAGGAGAAATTGTTGAAGTAAGTTTATTTAAATAGAAAATTAAATATTTCATTATAATAGGATTTATACAAAACTTATACAAATTAAAAATTATATATAAAAACTTAAAAGGTTGTTATTATGGAAATTAAAGAAAAAACTGTTGAAGATTTAAATATTGCTGTTATTAGTAATAAAGGGTCTCTTGAAACTGCAAAGATATTATTTGCAAAACTTTCCGGCTGGATTGAAACTGAAGAAGGTGAAGTATCTGGTGATCCTTTCATGATATTTTATAAACTTCCAGAAGATATTAATGATGAAGAACTTTTATACGATGTTGGAATGCCTACTACTGAGTTAATGACTGGTAATGACTTGGTGAATACTGCTGTTATGATTGAACACAAGGTTTTATATGCTGTTCATCAAGGTAAAAGAGATAATATTATAAACACTTACAGGGCTATTGCTCAATATGCAGATGAAAATAATTATGACATTATAGGTTCTCCTAAAGAAGTTTATATTAAAGGTTTTCTTGACAATGATGATGATAAACTTACAGAGGTCCAGTTACCTGTAATTAAAATGTAAAATTATTTAGATATTTTTTATAATTTTTATTTTTTCATTATTTTAATCAATTATTTAATTTAAGTAAAATAAACAAATATTTTAAAGTATTATTAATAAATTAAATTTATTTTTTTAATTCTAATATTTGGAAAGTATTTTAAATAAATTAAAACTTTATATATTAAGAATTTAAAATATATATTCTATTTTTATAACTTTCTTGGAGGTGCATTTTTTGGATTTATTATTAAATGATGATTATGATGATTCTCAAAATCATAGTTTACCATTCGATTTGGACACAGAGAAAAAGACATTATCTAAAATAGGATGGTGTTACTGTCTTTTGATTATACTTATGTTTTTAATACCTACCATTTTAATCATTTCTACTCGTACAGGGGACATGCATTTAATATTATTTTATAATCTTTTAGCATTTGTTATTGGAGGAGTAGCATTATATCATTATATAAAAAGAGTTCCTGAAAGTGGATCATTACAGGATAAAAAGTTAAATATTCCTCAATATCTCTTTTATTTGATTTTAGGTTATGGTTTAATGATGTTGGGATATTTACTTACAAATATTATAAGTAGTTTTCTTGTTCCCTCCTTAACTAATCCTCTACAATCATTTGATTCATCTAATATTGTAATAACTTTCTTATATGCTGTGGTATTAGGTCCTATATTTGAAGAGTTATTCTTTAGGAAATTATTAATCAGTAGATTTGCAAGATACGGGGAAATATTTGCAATACTTACATCTTCATTATTATTTGGTCTCTATCATATGAATCTATATCAATTTTTAGGTGTATTCTTCTTTGGTATAGTTTTAGCATTTGTTTATTTAAGGACAAATAATATTATTTATGTAATTACAATTCACCAAATTTCTAATTTCCTTGGATTGGTGGTTCCTAATTTAATCAGTTATAATCCAACATTTGCTAATTACTATAATCTTTTTGACTTGATTATAGTGGCACTTGCAGGTATATTTTCAATATACTTTGTGTTTAAGGTTAAATTTAGAGATGGTGAAGTTAAAATGCCGGGTCTGGAAGGTGCGAAGTTTTTCTTTGGCAATCTGCCAATAATATTGTTTATTTTAATTTCACTGGTTATTGGATATTTAAATCTAGGTTAAACAAAAATAATTATTTAGGGTGATTTGATGAGCTTAAGTAAATCAAACTATATAATTCTCATTACAACAATTGCTTCATTTGTTGTAGCATATATTTCTGTAGCTCTATCAGTGGCTCTTCCTACAATTGCTCGGGAATTCACCTTAAATAATATTATGCAAAATTGGGTGGTAAACTCTTTTTTAATTTCCGTTGCTGTTTTTGCAGTTCCAACAGGAAGTTTATCTGCTAAAATTGGTTTTAAAAAATCATTTTTAATAGGTAATATTGTATTTCTTTTAGGATCTATCATCTCACCACTTGCTACATCACCACTTTCCCTGATTATATTCAGGGCTTTTCAGGGTTTCGGTGCAGCTATTATATATAATACTGTAATGAACATTGTAACTCTTGGTGTAAATCCAAATGAAAGAGGTAAGGCAATAGGTATTGTTATCTCTGGTGTATATGTTGGACTTGCACTTGCACCGGTTCTTGGTGGAGTTTTAACATATAATTTCGGTTGGAGATCTATTTTTTATTTTTCAATTCCCTTCATTCTTCTTGTAATATTTTTAACTACTTTTAAATTAGAAGGTGAATGGAAAATTAATGAAAAAGAGAAATTTGACACTAAAGGTGGATTAATCTGGTCATTGGCCATATTTTTATTTGTTTATGGATTTAGTAAAATAAATCATTATGATGGGGCGGTACTGTCTCTTTTAGGAATTGTTCTACTTGCAGTATTTGCTTACTGTGAGATTAATGTTAAAAATCCTGTTTATAATGTTAAGGTATTTAAAAATAAGCTTTTTACCTCTGCAACTATTGTGTCTCTTATAAGTTATATTGCAACCTATTTTGTAACTTTTGTATTAAGTTATCATTTACAATATATTATGGGATGGAATGCAGAGATAACTGGGTTTTTCCTAATTATTGCTCCATTATTTGAAACTTTAATTTCCATGCCTTCAGGTAAACTTTCAGATAGAATTAATCCATTAAAAATAGCAATTTTTGGTATGGTGCTGGTAACACTTGCAATGTTTTTATTATGTTTTTTAAGCTCAACAACTTCAATATTTCTAATTCTAGCCGTATTGGTTATTCAAGGGATAGGTTTTGGAATATTTGCCTCTCCAAATACAAATATTATGATGAGCTCACTTGATGAGGAAGATACTCCAACGGCATCTGTATCTGTAACTGTGGTTCGTGTTGTTGGCCAGACTATGAGTCTTGCAATGTTAACTATTATATTTGCAATGATAATGGGTAATGTTGAGATAATTCCAAAATATTACGGACTTTTAATTCTCTCTTCAAGATGGACATGTATTGTAGGTACAATATTATGTGCTATTTCAATTTTAATCTATTTTGTTGCTTATAAGACATCTATAAAAAGTCCAAATTAATTTTAAACTAATCAATAGTATTTCATTGGTTAAATTACATAACTTAATAGAATTTATTTTAATTATTTTTATTTATTTAAAAAAAGTACTTATTTTTAAGTTAATAGTAAAAACAGTATTTAATTGTTTAATTAAAGTAAAAAAAGCAGTTATTTAATAATTATTAAAAAATTTAAAAAAAGTTAATTAAAATAAATTCCAAATGGAATTTATTTATTCGATTAATCTACCAATATCGGTAATTTCTGCACTGTTAACATTATCAAGTGCTCTGATAGCTTCTTCGGTAGGTTCAGTTCCACCTTCACCATCATCGACGATAAATTTAACGATTAATGCAACTAATCCAAAAGCAATAGGTTCTTCACCAATTTCGTGTAATTTTGCACTTTCAGGAATTGCTTCTTCAATTGCTCCTTTTAAAGCTTCTAAATCTACTTCTGGACTTTCTGGCATAACTTTTAATGTTGCTAATACTTCTCCCATAATATCTCCTCTTTATTTTTCTATGGTCCTTGGAAACCACAATCACAGGTATAAGTGTGACCAAAGGTACGACATTTTTCACATCTAGCAATTACTTTACCACATACTGGACATTTGAATTGTACAAATGGTTCGGTTTGTGGAATTTCTTGTTTACAAGATTCGCATAAAATTTTTTCCATTTAAACACCTTTTATATATGTATATTTGAAATTGTAAGTATTACGGTCTTCACCAGTAATTATATGGCATATCCTCTCTGGATATTTTCCATTTACAATAAAACAATCAGTCCCGAACTTTATAAGTAACGAAGGAAGCATTAAATCAATTGATGATTCTTCAAAAGTAAGTAGTTTTTTAGCATCAATTTCACTAATAAATTTTGAACCTTTCGTTTTAGGTTTTCGGGTATATATACCATTTACATTTGTTACTATTAAAAGGTTTGCATTTAGAAGTTTTGCAATATATGCAGATATTGAATCTGAGGTCACTTCCCATGATTTTTTAAATGGACGGTTTTCTTTTAAAATTTCATCACAAATTAAAATAGGTACCTTTCCATTATCACTTATTTTATATGCATCGTCAATAGTATATGCAATTTCAGTATGTTCAATTTTATCATTTAATAATTTTGAAATGATTGTCATAGATTCTATTGCAGTTTCATCACATACTTCATCTGAAAAGTTTTTATCAGCATCATATTTTCTGATAAGGTTTGCAAATTCTCCACCACCTGTAACTATAAGTGATTTGGTACCTTTTAATTTTTCTGCAACTTTTATAGCATTAGTTGGAAAAAGACTACCTCCAATCTTTACAACCCATTCAATAATACTATCACCTTTTAATTATTTTAAAAAACAGTTTTATAATAATTTTAAATCACTGGTAAATTTATCAAGTACTTCGTCTTCATCAGGTCCAAGTCCTAAACATGTTATTGTGGATTCAGGAACTTGTGTTCTTCCAGCATCAGTTACTAAACAGTTAGCTATATTGTTTCTTTTAGCTATTTCTTTTAGTTCAAGAAGATCTTCTAGACTGTCTACTTTTAAAACAATTTTTGCACAGGCTTCATTTTCCCATTTTCTTATTTTTTCTTTATCTGATTTTTTATAAGCTCCAATTGCAGCATGACAGCACTGTGCTGCGATTTTGCCTTTTTTCATTTTCAAATCAGTTCTAATTATCATTACTTGTTTCATTTAAATCAGTCTTTATTTTTTTTAATAAATTAATAATCCTATATGTTTTTTATTATTTATTTTTTTAAATTATTTATAAATTTTTTATATGATGATAAATAAAATATTAGTATTATATTAAATTTATTTTTAAAAAACTTTTGATTTTGATTTTAATTTTCTAATTACTTGTTCTAATTAAAAGTTTTAATTACTTATAATTTATTTGATTTAGTTAATATTTATTAATTTCACAAAAAAGAAATTGACAAATACTTGATTTGTGAAAATATTTATTTTAACTAGTGATTATTAATGTATATTTTTTATATAAAGGAGATAATATGAGTCGTATTTCTATTTTAGACAAGGATAAATGTCAACCTAAAAAATGTAACTATGTATGTATTGAATATTGTCCTGGAGTTAGAATGGAAGAGGATACAATAGTTATTGATGAGGACAGCAAAAAACCTCTTATATCTGAAGAATTATGTGAAGGTTGTGGAATTTGTACAAATAGATGTCCTTTTGGTGCAGTTTCTGTAATCAATTTACCTGAAGCATTAGATGACCCTATTCATAGATATGGTCAAAACATGTTTGAATTATTCCATTTGCCTACTTTGAAAGAGGGTACTGTTGTAGGTTTACTTGGTCAAAATGGTATTGGTAAATCTACAATTATGAGAATATTATCTGGGGAACTTATACCAAACCTTGGAGATTATGAATCTGAGGCAAGTTGGGACAAGGTTATAGACCATTATCGTGGTTCACAACTTCAATCATACTTTAAAAAATTAGCATCTGGTGATATTAAGGTTGTCCATAAACCTCAGGCTGTAGATGTTCTTCCAAAAGTTGTTAAAGGTAATGTTAATGATCTTCTTTCAAATGTTGATGAAAGAGACAAACTTGATTATGCTGTAAGTAATTTAAACCTTGAAACTGTAATGGACAGGGAGATGTCTAAGTTAAGTGGGGGTGAACTTCAAAGAGTAGCTATTGCAGCATCCCTTTTACGTGAAGGAGATTTTTATTATTTTGATGAACCTACAAGTTGGTTAGATGTAAGACAAAGATTAAATGCAGTAAAAGTTATTCGTTCTCTTGCTGAAGAGGGAAAATCTGTTCTTGTAATTGAACACGATTTAGCAACTTTAGATGCATTAAGTGATAATATACACATTTTATATGGTCAACCTGGGGGATATGGTGTTGTAAGTGGAATGAAAGGTGTTCGTGTCGGTATTAATGCATATATTAACGGATTTTTAAAAGAAGAAAATGTTAGAATGAGAAGAAACCCAATCGAATTTACAATTCGCCCACCAACTCCTGAGGATGAAGGTGAAGTTTTAAGTGAATATGAAACAATCCTTAAAGATTATGACGGTTTTAAAATTGAAGCAGAGGAAGGTAAAATATTTAAGGATGAAATTGTAACTGCATTTGGTTCAAATGGTATTGGTAAAACTACATTTGCAAAAATGCTTGCAGGTGAAGTTAAACCTACCAGTGGTGAAGTGGATAGTGAAGTTGAAATTGCATATAAACCACAGTATATTGTAACTGACTTTGAAGGAAGGGTTCAGGATTATTTATATATGAACGCTCCAAACTTTGGCAGTAATATTTTTGAAAGTGAAATCGGTGCTCCATTACAATTGAAGGATTTACTTGATAAGGATGTTCAGTCATTAAGTGGTGGTGAACTTCAAAGGCTAGCTATTGCAACAACCTTGGCACAGGATGCAGAATTATATCTTTTTGATGAACCTACTGCATTTTTAGATGTTGAGCAAAGATTAATTGCAGCTAAAGCTATTAGAAAAATAGTTGAAAGTAGAAATGCTGCAAGTTTAATTGTAGATCACGATATTGTATTTATTGATTATATTTCAGATAGGGCAATGGTCTTTAAAGGCAATCCGGGTATTGAAGGTTATGCTTCAGCACCTATTGATTTGAGAACCTCTATGAATGAGTTTTTATCTGACTTGAATGTTACATTTAGACGTGATAAAGAAACAAAACGTCCACGTGTCAATAAATATGATAGTTATCTTGACCGTGAACAAAAACAGGTCGGAGAATACTATTACTTAAAAGATTAAATTCTTTTTAAGTAATTATTTTATTTTTTTTTTTAGAAACATTTTAGCTATTTTTT
>CAYQMW010000012.1:16735-24626 GCA_964418715.1 uncultured Methanobrevibacter sp.
TTTTATTTTATTTTTATTATTTAAAATATGGATCTACGTGTAGTTTTTTCTATTTTTAAATCATATTTGGATTTAATGGTTTCATAATCCTTACTGTAAAATGGACATTGTTCAATACATATTCTACATGGTTCCATAAGGCCAGTACATTTTTCTTCAATTAAATTACCTTTAAAATCAAAGGCCTTCTCGGGACAATGCATATTACATTTGCCGCAACTTAGACAGTATTCAAATATCCATTTAAATTGGTCAATTTTTTCTTTTTTAAAATTATCAATAGATGTACTTATTGCAAATATTTTAGCTGAGGGACCTTCTTTAAATATAACTGCTTTATTTCTTCCTATTTTTCCACATTTGGAGTATTCTGCAGACTTTTTAATCTCTTCTTCTAGTTCTATTGAATCAACTACTTCACTATAAAAGCCGGATTCTCTTAAAAAATCAGATAATTTAAAAACATTACTTACAACTTCTATAAATTTTTCATCCAGCTCTTCTTTTTTGTAATATTCGCTTTTTAGCCTTAAAAATTCAGGGTCTAAATCACATCTGAGAAATATTATACTATTAGTATTTTGGGGAAATTTATCTTTATCTCTAAAATTAACAGATCCGTAACTTATTCCTGTAAAATCTAATGACTCTGCAAGTTTTTCAAACTCGAAAACTGTTTCATCACTAATTTCATTTTTAAATTCATTAGGGTTTTCAATTTTTGATATATCTTCTATCTCTAATCTACCAAACATACTATTCCTCTCAATCTCTCAATGAAATTTATCTAAAAGTATTACTTACACACTATTATATATCAAATTTATATGATTTATTATTTTCATTTTTAAATTTTAGTTTTTAATTTTTAATTTTTAAATTTAAAATTTAAATTTTTAAACTTAATAAAAATTTTTAAAATATGGTATGTGATGAAAATTATATCAGTTTTCACCATATCCAATAAGTATTATAATTTAAAATATCTGCATCATTAAAATATAGTTTATAAATTTTTATCTAATTTAATTGATAGTTATTTTAATTTGTTATATTCTTATTTTTATTAACATAATTTTCAATCAAATTATCTACATCTCTATATTCTTATTTATCACATTAACAAAAATCATTAAAATTCACTAAAAATTAATAAAATTTAATAAAAATATCTAATGATTTAAAAAATTAAGTTCAATAAATAATTTAAAATGTGTTTTAAAAAAGCATTTTAATAAATCAAGTATATAAAAATAGTTTAAAAAAAGTAGTTTAAAGGAAAAATATTAATTTTTCCTTAATGCTTCAACAGCTTTAGGGAACTCCTCACAGAAGACTTTTATCTCTTCAGTTGGAATTGAGAAACTTATACGTAAATAATTGTCACCATATAATTTACTGGTATAATTTCCTTCCCTTGTAAATATGTCTTTTTTAAGAAGATAACTAGACATATCTTTAGCTTTTATTCCTGCACCAGTTAAATCAATTACCATCATATTTGCATCAGCAGGATATACTGGTAAAAATACACCATCAATTCCATCAATCATTTCTTTAATTAATTTCTGATTGTTGAAGGTTGTATTTTTAATGTGGCCTATCCACTCACTTTTTGATTTAAGTGCAGCTATTGCACCTTCTTGAGCAATAATATTAACTCCTAAATCATTTACAACAACATTTTTAATATTTGCAATAAGTGGTTCTACACCAATTACAGCACCTAATCTAACTCCTGCCATACCATATATTTTTGAAAAACTAAATATGGTTAAGGTATGTTCTGGTGCATATTTAGCAACAAGGAAATGTTCTCTTGCAAAATCTTTATAAGTTATATCATGTATTAAATAAATATCATTTTCTATTGCAATTTCTGCAAATTCTTTAATTTCCTCTTCAGTATATGCAGTACCAAGAGGATTTAACGGATCAATTAGCACAATAATTTTTGTATTTTCATCAAGATTTTCTCTTACAAGTTGTGGAGTTAATTTATAATTACATTCATCATTATAGATTGGTACATATTTAACTTCCTTAGCAAATCTTTCTGCAAAAGCTCCAATAATAAGATAACCTGGATCACAGGTAATAACATTATCTTTTGCTTCTAATATACTGTGCATACATAAATGTAAGGATTCAGTTGCACCTGCAGAGATATAAACTGACATATCTTCAAGGTCTAAATCTTTTAAAATTAAATCTTGTAATTCTGGAAAACCTTCAGGTGCAGGATATTTACAATATTCTTTATTTTTAATAGATTCAATCATTGCATTGTTAATGTCATCCTCATCATGTAAGTGGTTGGTATTTTGACCCATCCAAATAAGATTTTTATTTTGAAAAGTATAATTAAAAAAGTCATTAGCGGTTTCAAATCCTTGTGGAGGCATTTTTGGACTTTTTTTATATTTTTTCTCAGGGACAGTAATTGATTCTCCCTTTTTGTTGTTTTTTTCAACAGTCATTTTATCACAAAAATCATCTTTTTTTTTTTTAAAAATTAAAGTTATAATAAAAATTTAATTAATAATGAAAGAATATTTTATTTAATTAAATAAATTTTATTAAATTTTATTAAATTTTGATTAGATTATATTAAATTAATATTAATCTATTAAATAGTATTAAAACAGAATTTAGCTAAAAATTCTTTTTATTATTAATCAATCCTTTTTAAATTTACCTTTTATATATTTATTTTTACTTATTTATAAAATTATTTATGAAATTTTTAGACAATTTATTAATTTTTTTAATGCCTCATTTCATAGTTAATTTTATAATATATATCGGATTTTGATATTATATTAAATAACTTGCAAAAGCTATATAAATTTTAGTAATAATTCAAGTAAAATTATATAATTTTTCAAATTTTATAATTAGTCAATTGTAAACTATATAAGCATTATTTTAAAATATAGTATTAAAAATTAATTTTATCATTGGTTAAATTATGAGCTTTAGAACACGTAGAATTATTATGGCAACTCCAATATATGGAATTTTTTATTTTTTCCTTATAAAATATATGTTTTTATTATTCAGGCCGTTAAATGATTGGATTATACTGACTACTGCCTTAATTTTGGCTCTTCTACATTTACTGCCTACATTATTTGAAGAGAAAAAATCCAGATTTATAACAAGAGCAATTGCAAATATTTATGGATTTATTCAGTGGGCTGCTGTTATGTATTTAATTGAACTTGTATTAATATACTTAGTTGGCAGTTTTATAAATTTAAATCCTTATATTATTCCTTTACTTCTTATTGTTCCATTAATTGGAATATATGCCTATTATCATGCACATAAGATTATTGTAAAAGAAAAAACCATTATGCTAGATACTCTAAAAGAGGAAATTAATATTGCACATATTTCAGATGTTCATTATGGTTCATTAATGAATAAAGGTGCATTAAACAGGCTTAAAAATACTCTTATTCAAATAGAATGTGATGTTGATTTAGTTATTATATCTGGAGATCTGGCAGATGGTTCATGTGCAATTAATGAAGATGATTTTCTACCATTAAAGGATGTGAATATTCCTATAATTTTTACACCAGGAAACCATGATTATTATCCTGGAATTGATAATGTAAAATCTGCATGTAAAAAAGCAGGTATTATAGTTCTTGATAATGAAATGATGGAATTTAAAAATCTAAACATTTTCGGATATTCATTTAGTTTTTCTGATATACCACATGTATCAAAAGAAGAATTGGCAGATTGTATAAATCCTGAAGGGGCAAATATTATTGTTTATCACACACCTGATAACTGGGGGATGTTCTCAAAAATAGGTTTTGACCTTCAACTTTCAGGTCATACTCATGGGGGACAGTTTTATCCAGGAATATTTTTTGCAAATAAATTATTTGGATATAATATGGGCTTATTTGAAAATAAGATTAACTCTAAAAAACATTATTTGTCTGTAACAACAGGTGTTGGTGTAATGGACTTTCCAATGAGATGGGGTACTGATTCTGAAGTAGTTATTTTAAAGTTAAAAAGGATGTAAAAAAGTTTAAAAAATTAAGTTTTTGTTTTAAATGTGTTACACACTTAACTGGTTTTAGTTTTAAAGGAGTGTACATATTTAATTAGGTTTGGCTTTTAGTGAGTGTGCAATATTTGCAAGATATACTAAAGCTCCAACAACAAAGTATAGTATTACCTGTAAATCAACGATTCCAGTTTCAACACCAAGAATTGTATAAGTTAACATTAATGCATAAATACCAATATAAACATAATTTCTGCTGATTTTAATAAGTTTATATCCGATTCCAAGTGTAAAACCAAGTAGGCACATGCCTACTGCAACACCTACTTTTCCAAAATCAATTAACATTGGGCCAATAAGAGTAGGGGTAATGGTTACACCATCTCTCCATGATATTAACTGTCCAACCATCATCCTTGGACCATAGTCACTACCAGGTAATGCTTTAAGTATAAAGTCACCATGCATTATACCAAAATTGCCTGATAAAAAGTCTAACTGATCTAGAACATGTAATGTAAAATCTGCCCTATATTGTAAGGTATAAAATGGACTTGTACTTTTTGA
The DNA here is from genome assembly GCA_964418715.1 of uncultured Methanobrevibacter sp. Classification (GTDB taxonomy): domain Archaea; phylum Methanobacteriota; class Methanobacteria; order Methanobacteriales; family Methanobacteriaceae; genus Methanarmilla. The sequence continues at coordinate 21,339 of CAYQMW010000012.1, forward strand.
TATCATCATTTCATTTAAACTTCTAACATAACCAATACCGATTATTCCAGCAACACCAATTAATCCAAGGGTAATAATCTCGGTAAGTGAAATAACTTCTCCATAATACCCGATAATTATCATAAGTAGAATTAATGCAAGTATAGGTGTTCTGTATGCTAAAAACAGTAAAATAACAAGTCCTACTCCAGTTATTATTAAAAATCTAAAACGGACTGCTCTTCGTGACAGTTTATTTTCCTTATACCAATGAATATAAACAGATTCAATAATTGCAGTTGCAGGTATAATTAAAAATACGGGCATAGTTAATATTGCTTTTAACTGGTATCTAAGTGAAGGTTTAAGTAAAGGTATTCCTTTAACATATCCTATATTTATACAGAAAAAGATTACTGCAATTAAAAATAAAACAAATCCAATAGCGTAGATGTCCTCTACTTTAAATGTTATAAACTTAAGTTTACCCTCTTTATTGTCTGCACCAATATTATTTAAAAAGAATTTAGGCAGGATTAAGGTACCAATTAAAAAGGAAATAAATCCTATAATGATTGTATAAACTAGACTACTTGAAAGAGATTGCAATCCACAAAGTAAAAACAGACAAAATACAAAAATCACAATTACAGGAGAGAGTAAATCTTCATTTAAAATTTTACTGTTAATGCGGAATTTTTCCTTTTGAGGATAAAGTTTTAATATAAAACTGTTAAGGAGCAAATTTTCAAAAAATATGAAAATTGTATGTATAATATTAAAAAGTAATGACTTTTTAACTTCTATTTCTATTTTTTTACAGATTGTAGCTATTATAGAATAAATATAACTCATTTTATCCTCATTTAATTTGTTTTTATATTAAATTATTTAAGTGATTTCTTTAATATTAACTATTTCATAATTAGCTTTAATATCATTTAACTCTTTGTCTGTGCAGTTATAGATTCTTATAGTAATATAATCACTTTCTCCACTTATATTAGGGCAATTTTTACTTGCGATTTTAATATCTTCAATTTTTGCTTTACTAATTAGTGTCTGGTGATCTGGAGAGGAATATCTAATTGAAGGTCGTTTTGTAGTATTATATAGTTCATTAATCATTTTTTGATTGTTTATACTACTCATTCCTTCAGTAGCAAGACTTGTTGTAATTTCAAGATTATCATATTTGTCAAGACCTTTAATAAGATCATTGAAGCTATTTACAGAAATAGGGGCTAGTTTAACTTCAGTAACATTATTATATTTAGCTCCATCCACACTAATTTTCATCTGATCTATATAAATATCTGCATTAGGTGCACTTTTATAGGTTCCAATTAGGTAATTTTCTCCATTACTGTTTACAAGCATTTTAATATATTTATCATTACTATTTTCATCAGACCAAATAATCTCTCCATCAATTACACTACTTTTTCCATTACTAACATTTGTTCCTTCAACAGTAGCTTTTATAATTTCTCCCTTATTGTAGAATTCTAAATATTTGGGAGTAGCTTTATCAATTGTTGTTGTATCAAAGCTTGCTGATTCAGAGTCATTTGAACTAGGACTTATGTGGAATACTGCAACTATTCCAACAAGAATAATTGCTATAATTATAAGTATATCTATCCAGTTTAATTTTTTTAAAAAATCAGGTTTTTTCATTTTTTCTAACCTTTTAGAATTTGTTAATTATAATCTTGAAATTATTTTTTTAATTAATTATTTTATTAATTATTATTAAAATATTAAAATTATTTTATTTATTACTTTTTATATTTCTTAAATAATTTTTTTAATACTCATAAATATTTTATTAAATCATCGTAAATTTATTTTCTAAAACCGTTTTAAAATAAATATTAGATTTTAAAACATTTTTATAAAATAATTGTTCAATTAATTAAATTAAACTTAATGAAATTGTTTTTTAATTTTTTATAAAATTATTTATTTGATTACAAAACACCGAAATATTTAATAGGATTTTAATCCCATATAATAATATAGTTTAAGGAGTTTGCTATTATGAATGATGATGAAGTTTTAGCTCGTTTTGGCATATCTTCAAAATTGAGAGATGGGTTAATTATTCAAAGTTTATTAGTTTTAATTGCAGCAATTATTAGTTTATGGGGTGTTTTTGAGCTCTATAATCAGCATATTTTTTCTTTAAGGTTTATAACAAATATTTTTTCATTGTTGGTTTGTATTTCACTGTTAGTTTATTCATTTTATGGTTTTAATAGTAAAACCCATCCGGAAGCTTTCTTCAAATCTACAATAGTTTTATATATTATCTTAACTTTATTAGGATTATTTTCAAGCTCAGTTGATTTTAAAAATCCTCTTTCTTTAGTTACCGCAATAACATTAATTTCCGCTATCTTTTTCTTGCAGGAATATAATAAAAATTATGTAAGTGCTAACTTTGCAATATTATTGATTATTATCTCAGGTACTATAGTGGTATTCTTTAATGTTTTGGCAGGAATGCCATGGTTTACTGCTCTAAAATATATTATTATTCCAGTTACTATTGGTTTAACGTATTTTGAAAGAGTTCAACGAGGCAAATACCCATTAATTAGTTAATTTTTTTAAAAAACAGATAATTTTTTTAAAAGCTGGAAATGATTTATTCCAGCATTTATTGTTTTTTTTTATTTTTTATTTTTTATCCTAATTTGAGTAAAATTAAATTTTTAAATTAAGCATTCTCTTAATAGAAGTTTGGCTATTATTTCTCTTCTTTATAGATTGCTCCAACAGGACATACTTCAATACATTCTCCACATTCTTCACAAAGATCATTATCGAGAACTATACTATATGCTTTTTTTGCAATTGCTTCGTTAGGGCAAACATCTATACAATCTTCACATACTCCGCATTCATCCATATCTATTATCAAATTATCACCACGTGATTGTATTTTATTATTTTATTAATCTGAATATATTTGATTTATTTTGTTAAATTCAAATCTCAATTAACTCTTCTTATATAGTATTTAGATTATTTGTTATTTATATTCTTTTTATTATGTTTTATAAGCTAATTTGGAGATTTTAAATTTTATAAATTTTAAATTATACTAAATTGATATAATTACCTTAATCTTTATATAGTTTTTTACAGTAACTAATTATATATTTTATATTTTATCTTGTATTTTCATTTTTTTAATTTAACAGTGAAAATATAGATACCTTTATATACTTTGTTAGAGAATATTTATATTGTATGCAAGGGTGCCCGAGCGGCCAAAGGGGGAGGACTTAAGATCCTCTG
>CAYQMW010000013.1:0-11980 GCA_964418715.1 uncultured Methanobrevibacter sp.
TGGATATATCATAGAAGAAGGTTCACCTGAAAAGGTATTTAATTCTAATAATCCTAGAATGAATGAATTCTTAGGAAAATTAAATGAATAAGAGATTTATCTCTTCTTTTTTTATTTTTTACTTTTTTTATTTTAATTTAACAAAAAATTCAATATAAATTTATAAATGTATTAGAATTTAGATTTTCACATTAATATTTTAATTATAAACATTGTAAAAATGTAAATCCCATTATACTATATTATATTTACTTATGATTTTGAAATTTAAGTTGATTTTTGAGGTGTTTTATGTTAGATGACTTTTTTAATATGAGTTCTAAAAATACAAACTTTAAAACAGAACTTATTGCAGGTTTAACTACTTTTTTAGCAATGTCTTATGTATTAGGAGTTAATCCAGATATGCTTTCTGCTACAGGAATGCCTGAAACCAGTGTATTTTTCGCAACTGCACTTGCATCAGGTATTGCATGTATAGTAATGGGACTTATTTCCAAATATCCTGTAGGTCTTGCTCCTGGTATGGGTATGAATGCATTATTTACCTATACTGTAGTTCAAAGTATGCATTACAGTTGGAAAGCGGCTCTAGCTGCAGTTTTTATTTCAATGGCAATTTTCTTCATTATTACAGTTACAGGGGCAAGAAAAGAAATCCTTCGTGCAATCCCCCATGAATTAAAAATAGGAATTGGTGCAGGTATTGGATTTTTCTTAGCATTCATTGGTTTAAGAAATGCAGGAATAATTGTAGCATCATCCTCTTCAAACCTAGTAAGTATGGGCAGTTTAACTTCCCCTGCTCCATTATTAGCATTGATAGGTATAGCTATAACCCTAATATTATATATTAAAAAAGTTCCCGCATCTGTATTTGTTGGTTTGGTCATTACTGCCATTATTGGAGTCCTATTTACATCCGCAGGATTTGGTGTTCATTCCAAAATTATAATGCCGTCTATTCCAAGTCAATTAATTTCATTCAGTTTTGATACAACTGTTTTATTTGCATTTATTGATGGATTTGGCGAATTATTCAAAAGTAATCTGGCCGATTTGGTAATAATTGTGTTCTCATTCTTATTTTTCATATTCTTTGATACAACTGGAACCTTACTTTCCTTAGCTAATCAAGCAGGTTTTCCAAAAGATGAAACAGGAGAAATTGAAGGAGTTAATAAAGCATTTATAGGAGATTCTATTGGAGGAATTATTGGTGTTATTTTAGGTAATAGTCCTTTAACCACCTATGTTGAAAGTTCAACAGGTATTGGTATTGGAGGTAGAACTGGATTAAGTGCCATCTTTACTGGAATTTTCTTCCTAATTGCAATATTCTTTGCACCAATTGTTATAGCATTATTTACCTCGCCAGTTACATCTGCGGCTCTTGTAATTGTAGGTATATTAATGATTGGTCAGCTTAGTGATATTGATTTTGGTGACTTTGTTTCTATTGCAACAGTATTTATGACCATTATTATGATGATTTTAACCTCATCCATTACTTTAGGTATTGCATTTGGATTTGTTACTTATGCAATTACAGCAATTGCAGATGGTCAGGCCAAAAAATTACACTGGTTAGTATGGATATTAATATTAATATTCATTATTTATCTGATATTTGGAATTAGTTAAACATAAAAATTAGAGGATTTTTCCTCTAATTATTTTATTTTTAATATATGTCTTATTTGAAACTATTTTTTATAAATTTTGACTTAATAATTATTTTTAATTAAAATTAATTCCTTTAACTAATTCATTTTTTTATAAATCAATTATTGTATAAAAAATAATTTTATTTCTTATTTTAAAAATCAAACTTAATAATTAATATTTATGAATGATTTTAATCCAATTTTTATAATAAAAATTTAATGTATACATATTGAAAAAATGCATACATTTATATATGATGTATACACAATAAGTTATTGTATACAAAAACCGGTTTGTATAAAATTTTTAAAATTCAAAAAATACATTGGTGATACAATGGAAGAAGAAAACTTTAATAAAGGATGGAATGATCCTAGATCATTTGTATTCGGCAAAGGTGATTTTGGAGGTTACTACAAACCTGGAAAATTTGAAATAAAATGGCCAAATGATATAAACCCCGAGGAAGTAGAAGAATTTGTTGCTAAAAAAGCAAAAGAATTCCATGACAGGGGAAAAGAATTTTCACAAAAACACTTTGAACATTTTGAAGATAGTAAAAAAGAAAGACTTCAACCATTAAGCATTCGTATAAAACCTCATACTAAAAAATTCCTAAAAGAAGATTCAATATTATCTGCAAGAGAGATTTTAGAATTATATGAAGATTATAATAATGGTAGTGAAGCATTTATGGAATCTCTTAAAGAAGATGAAAAAAATCTCCAAGAAGAACTTGAAAAAATTCAAAACAAATTAGAAAATGCACGTCTTTTTAGAGAAAAATTAGAAGAGATTCAAAAAGAAGAAGACCGAGAAACTGAAGATGAAAAAGATGAAGAAGAATAACCCAACTTTAAACTAAATAACCATTTCTTCATCTCTTTTTTTAAAAATAAACTATAAATTTTAATTAATTTTAATACAAAAAAGTTATACCAGATATAACACCTACTATTTTTTCCTTTTTTAATAAAAATTTAAAATAAATTAATTTTTACAAATATAACTATTTTTCCATATATTAAATAAAATTTCATTTTTTCTAAAATTTTCAAAAACTCCAAAAGTGTATAATGAAAAACTCCAAAAGTGTTCAATAAAAATCTCCAAAAGTGTTCAACGAAAAAGTCCAAAAGTATATAACAAATAACTCCAAAAGTATATAATAAATAACTCCAAAAGTCTCCAACATAAAAATAAAAAAAGGGATTAAAATGGAAAAAAAATATTTAAAAAGATATATGGATGAAGATTTAGAAAGATATCTTAAAATGATTGGTGCAGTTTTAATAGTTGGACCAAAATGGTGCGGTAAGACTACAACAGCTGAAAGACATGCCAAAAATGTAATAAAATTACAAGATACTAAAAAACGAGAGACATATAAAATATGGGCAGAATCTGACCCAGATAGATTATTAGAAGGAGAAAAACCTAAATTAATAGATGAATGGCAAATGGCACCTATATTATGGGATGCTGTTAGAAATAGTGTCGATGAAATTGGTGGAGAAGGATTATACATTCTCACAGGTTCAACAGTTGTAGATGAATCAAAAATAATGCATTCAGGTACTGGGAGAATACATCGTGTACTGATGAGGCCTATGAGCTTATACGAAAGTTTAGAATCTAATGGAAAAATATCACTAATGGAGTTATTTGACAATCCTAACTTGAACATTGATGGAATCACATCAGATTTAACAATTAGTGATTTGATATTTGCTACTTGTAGGGGCGGATGGCCAGAATCAGTTATGAAAAAAAATAGAGAAGCAAAATTATTTGTTGCTAAATCTTATTTACAAAACATCTGCAATACGGATATTTCTAGAATTGATGGTGTTAAAAGAAATCCAGATAAAGTAAGGAATCTCCTAAAATCCGTTGCAAGAAACAATTCAACACTAGTCAATAATAAAACAATAATAGCAGATATCAATATTAATGATGAAATTAGTAGCGGGACATATTATTCTTATATTAAAGCATTGAAAGATTTATTTGTTATAGAAGAAATAAGAGGATGGTCCCCAAACATAAAATCAAAAACTTCAATAAGATCAAGAAATAAAAAAATATTTGTAGATCCATCAATTGCAATTGCAGCATTACAAATGAGCCCTGAATCCTGTGCAGATGATTTATCATTATTTGGATTCCTATTTGAAAACCTATGTATTAGAGATTTAAGTATATACACTAGCCCATTAGATGGAACTATTTATTATTATCATGACAAATCAGATATTGAAATTGATTGTGTAGTACATTTAAATGATAATAGATATGGATTAATCGAATGTAAATTAGGTAGTGAAAAAATTGATCAAGGGGCGGCAAATTTATTAAAAATAAATAAATTAATAGAAAAAAATGATAAACTTAACAACCCAAGTTTTTTAGCTGTTTTAACTGGAGGAGAAGTAGCATATACTCGTCCAGACGGAGTAAAAGTAATCCCTATAGGATGTCTTAAGCAGTAATATGAGAAATAATACCATTTACTATTTTTAAAATTGAAAAATATTAAATGAATAAAAAATATATTAAAATCATGAAAATTTATATTAATGCAGATAAGTTTAAAGAAAGTGCCACACAAACAAAAGCAGAATTACTTGAAATTTGTAAAAAAGAGAATGTGGAAATAACAAGCAACCCTGATGAATCAGATTTTATCTGTTCAATAGGTGGAGACGGAACTTTTCTAAAATCTAGCCATATATCAAATAACATTCCTGTTTTAGGAATAAATTGTGGAACAGTAGGATATTTAACCGATATTAGCCCAAAAGATTTAAAAGACACCATCAAAGACTTAAAAAATAATAATTATTATATTGAAGAGAGAATGATGATTGAAGGAGAAATCATTACTAAAGACTCAACTATTCCAATTAATACCTCTTTAAATGAAATAGCTTTATCTAAAAATGTTTTTGGAGTAGTTAAGTTTGATACAATAGTTGATGGTAAATTAATTAATACATATACTGCTGATGGCATTTTAATTTGTACGCCAACAGGTTCAACTGCATATAATTTATCCTGTGGAGGACCAATTGTAGATCCAACTGCAGAAATAATTACTTTAACTCCAATAGCACCCCATACAGTAATTAACAGAAGTATTGTCTTATCTGATAAATCCGTTGTTGAGGTAAAAATAACAGAACTTAGAGAAAATACAACTGCATATGTTTTATTTGATGGTAAATCAATAGAGTTAAATAGTGAGGACATAATTAGAATCAGAAAATCAGATAAAATCACCAGGATTGTAAAACTTAACTATCAAAGTTTTATTGACACCATACGTGAAAAAATTAAATAAAAACCCAATCATTTATTTTTTTTTTATTTAAATAAGTATATTAAAATTTAGACAATGAAATAAAAATCTTATCCTCTTTTTATAAAAATAAACACTATTATTTATCTTTATATAGGAAACAATCATCATCATGAGAATTAATTACGCCAATAGCCTGCAAATATGAATAAATTATAGTTGATCCTATAAACTTCATCCCTCTTTTTTTTAAATCCTTTGATAAACTGTCAGATAATGGAGAGGTAGTTCTATGATTTTCATAAATCACCTCATCTGGTATAAAAGTCTTTAGATAATTATAAAAACTGCCAAACTCACCTTGAATCTCCTTAAATATAATCGCATTATTTATACTAGATGTGATTTTTAGTTTATGTCTTATAATGTTTTTATTGTTTTGCAATTCTCCTATCTTCTCATCATCATATGCTGCTACTTTATCTACATCAAAATTATCATATGCCAATCTAAAAGCTTCTCTTTTATTAAGTACAGTTTCCCATGAAAGACCTGCCTGAAATGATTCTAAAACCAACATTTCAAATAAATATCTCTCATCAAAGTTAGAAATCCCCCACTCTTCATCATGATATTTAACATATAAATCATTATCTAGATTACACCAAAAACATCTCTTTTTTCCATCATTAACTGGCATTTTTAAGCTCCAAATATTGATTAAACAGAATCTATATTATTTAATGAGTCTAATAAAGACTTACTTATTGCATATTCTCTTTTATAATTTATTAAATTATATGTAATTGTTTTTGAAAATCTCATTATTGCATATTCATCATATGAAAACTTAATATTATTATATTTAACATCCATTAAAATAAGTTGAGAAGGATTAGTTAATTTAATTACCTCTTTTTCACCTTCAGGATGAAGTAACAAATCAATATCATCCATATCTCTTTTTCCATAATTTACATCCAAAAGTACTGCTACAATTTTTCTTACCATATTCCACAGGAAATTTTCACCGCAAATATCAATAAAGATTGGAGAGTTAGAAAAATCTTCACCATTTTTTAATAAATTCTCATCTTCTGATGAGATATTTTCAAGTATTCTACTTGAATATTTATTATATTCTGGGCTTTGATTTGGAATATTTGCCCTACTAACTTTAATATCCTGAACTGTACGTACTGTATTTTCCACACCACGATTTGTAAAATTAGAAAAATCATAAGTGCCGATAAACTTTTTTGATGCTATATCTAAAAGATCCATGTTTAATTCACAATCAAATAAAACATATCTATACCAGCGACTATTAGCATGTCTTGGATTAAAATCATCTTTTACATAACTGTAAGCGAGAGCCCTCATATCCTCAGGTATACTGTCATTTAACTCATTAATATTAAAATCTTTATTTGATTTAAATACACCAACATTAGATAAGCTATGTACACCCCTATCGGTTCTACCTGAAACTCTAAAATGATTCTCCTTTGGACTGTCAATATAATTTAATTTCTCAAGATGATAAATTAATTCACCTACAACAGTTCTAAGATTAGGTTGTCTTTGAAAACCATAAAAATTTGAACCTATATATCCTAACTTTAATGCAATATGAGACATAAAAATCATTAATAAACGATTGAATTAGAAAATAATACTTTATTTAATATATTAATAAATTAAAATTGATTAAAAGTATTTAGAAAATAATACTTATTTAAAATATTTGTTAATTATTTAATAAATATTATTTTAAAATCTAATTTAGAATAAAAATATTTAAATTTTATTATAATGATAATATAATTAAATTTATTTTAAAATTTTATTTTAAAATAATAAATAGTTAAAATATTTAATTAATATTTAATTATATTAAATTAATATTAAATTATTCTATTAACTAATAAAAAATAGAAATAGGAAACATTAAATGACAAATAAAGTATTTTCAATTGAAAAAGACCATAGCCCCCAAGATTATTTAACAATCTCAACAAAATCTAATATCCCCTCTGAAAATAATATTACCTATTTTTCACTTGGAAAAAATACAGATATAAGTTGCGAATCCTACTCAAAACATGTACTTTTAATAGGTAATGGTGGAAAGAGTGAGATTAATATTGAAGGTGAGATAAAAACTTTAAAAAAAGATGAAATCATATTCATTTTAAAGAATACTCTTTATGGAATATCCACAAAAGAAGGGTTTGTTTTTAGTGAAATACTATTAGAAAAGGAGGAATACACCATGAATGAACTTATAAAACCAGGAGAAGTTTTTAAATTAGGAGATTTAATTCCATACCAAGAAGGAAGTGTTGTAAATTTAGATGTTGTATCCAATGAAAGTTTTAAATTTGTAATCATGGCTTTTGATGAAGGCACAGGATTATCTGAACATGCCGCACCTGGTGAAGCTATAATTTTTGCTCTTGAAGGTAGCGGAATTATCGGTTATGAAGGAGAAGACCATCCAATAAGTGCAGGGGAAAACTTCCACTTTGCAAAAGGAGGAATGCATTCAGTTAAAGCCGATGGTAAATTTAAAATGGGATTACTGCTTGTTTTAAAATAAAATCATTTTTTTATTTAAAGATTCAAATTCTTTAAATTTTTTAAATAATTTACACATTTTATAAATTATATATATTTTTATTTTTTGCAATTCTTTTTTAAAATACTTTAATTGATTAAAAACATATACTTTGAAAATGGAACCTTAATTTAATTAATTTTTCATAAGATTTATAAATAAAATCAAACTAATATATTTAATATTAAATAAGTCTACTTATTTTTTTTTAAATAAGTTCTTCTTTTTTTATAATAATCTAAAACTTAAATTAAAATTTAATTTAATGTTTAATTTACAAATTGATGATTAAAATAATAGAAAATTATATTATAATATTTATTATTTAATTATAATTTTAAAGGTTAGTGGAGAGGTTTTATATTAAAACAAAAATGGACAAATTTTTATATGGTGCAAAAAAAGGATTTCCAATTGTTTTTGGATATATTCCAATGGGGATTGGATATGCAGCTATAGCAATAAAAGCCGGATTAAATCCTTTTGAAACTGTTGGCATGTCTGTTTTTGTTTATGCTGGTGCTGGTCAAATAATGGCAGTATCCATGTTAGCCCAAGGAGCAACAATAATAAATATTGTTCTAACTAGTTTTGTTGTAAACTTCAGATATTTTATTATGAACACAGTTGTTTTCAATAAAGTTACAGAATCAAATACTAAATTAAATATTTTATCCAGTCATTTTGTAGTTGATGAATGTTTTGCACTATTTTCCCTAATGGAAGAATCATCAATTTGGACCTATCTAGGAGTAAGTGTTATTCCATATCTTTCATGGGTTTTAGGCGCTGCAATTGGAGTATTTGTATTGAATTTACTTCCAGTGATTGTTACAAATAGTTTTAATATTTCCCTATATGCATTGTTTGTAGCAATTTTAATACCTAATCTTAAAAGAAGTAAAACTATTACTTTAACTGTTATAATTACAGCAATATTGAATTTTATTTTACAATATTTCATAAGCAATTGGTCATTGATTGTTGCAACAATCATTGGTGCTATAATTGGAACTTACATTGTAGATGATAAGGATCTTAATATTGAAGTTGAAAAAGAGATTTTAAATAAGGATAGTGGAGGAGAGGATATTTATGAATAATATTCTACTTTTAATATTCTTATGTGCAATTGTAACATTTATTCCTCGACTTATTCCTGCAATATTTGTTAATAGACTTGAATTTGGAGATAAATTTAAAAAATTTTTAAATCTGCTTCCATATACAGCTCTTGCTGCCTTAATATGTCCCGGTGTTTTAACTGTTGATGCTAAATTATGGTATGTTGGTTTAGTTGGTGCAATTGTAGCAGGAGCATTGTCCTGGAAAAAGGTACCTCTGGGAGCAATTGTTATTATTACTGTTATTGCTTTAATAATATTCTATACTATAATTGGCTTTTTACCTATACTCTAATTAATATCAAATAATATTTAATATGGCAATAATCATAAAATATAATAAAAAAAGATTTGATGATAAAAAATCCATAATAATCCTAAAATACTAAATTATAGAATGAAACAATAGAAAAAAAGAAAGATAAAATAAAAAATAAAAAGATTTAATCATTTAATAAAATTCTCTCAGGAGCAGTATAAATATTAAATCTATCATCCCTTACAAAACCAACCATAGTTATATTGGCTTTATCTGCAATAAGATAACCAGAACCTGCAGGTGCAGCATTAGATATTACAATAGGAATTCTAACCCTAACAAATTTTATAAGCATATCTGCAGGCATTCTTCCACTATAACAAATATAAGAACGGCATAAATCAAAGCCTTTACGTGCTGCAGCACCAATAACTTTATCTACAGCAACATGACGACTTACATCTTCACGTATAATAATCTCATCACCATAAATTAATTGTGCTACATGTACGCTTCCTGTTTGTTGCCATATTTTAGCATTTTTAGTTAATACAGCCATATTTTCAACAATATTTCTTGCTTTGATTGTTAAATCAGATTTAATAGGTTCAATAACATCAAGTTCACTTCTCCACCCACCAGCACTATCAGACATTACACTTTCATATGTAGATTCTTGACTATTACCCTCTGTTTTCTGGTTTGTAGAATTGCTTACAGGTTGATGATTATATTTTGTTTTTAAGTAAATATTACGATCATCAATATCAATACTTACCACATCATCAACAGTTTTTATTAATCCCTCTCCCAAAGCATAACCAACAGTAAAGTCTTCCAAATTTTTAGGATATGTAGAAAACTTTCTAAACTTTAAATCATCAATAAAAAGAAAAATATTTTCATCACGCACTGTCTTTTCTAAGACTTTCTCATAATACCCGTCTTTCCACCTAATAGCGGGAATCTCCTTAATATATTTCATAAAATACCTCAAATCAAAAATATATATTTATTATATACTATTAAATTCATACTTAATTAATTTAACCAAAATCTATAAAATAAAATTTAAAATTGTAAAAATAATAATAATAATACATTTATTAGATAAAATTTTAATAAATCATGAATAAATTATAAAATATTTTAAATAAAAAAAATCTAATAAATAAATAAGTAAAAACTAAAAACAAAATAATACTGATTTTAAAAAAAATAGATTAGGTTTGGGAAAATGGGACTGTTAATACAAATTATATTATTACTTATTGGATTTTTTCTTTTAATAAAAGGTGCAGATGTTTTTGTTGATGGAGCAAGTAACATTGCATACCACTTTAAAATATCTACAATCGTAGTTGGATTGACAATAGTTGCATTCGGTACTAGTTCACCTGAAGCTGCAGTATCCATTACATCAGCCCTTGCAGGAAACATTTCACTTTATATGGGAAATATTATTGGAAGTAATATTTTCAATATTCTTGCGGTAATTGGAATTAGTGCATTGATTGCAAATTTAAGTGTTGATAAAGTATTAATTAAAAGAGATTTCCCTTTTACAATCATATCAAGTGTTGGACTACTCATTGTAGCATATATTTTTGGTGAAATTAATAGAGTAGTTGGTTTAATATTTTTAATTGTATTTATTATTTATGTTTATTATACAGTTGTACAATCCAAAAAAGAATTAAAAGCTCCTGAAGAGATTGTTGAGGCCAAATTATCTGTTCCTAAAGCAGTTTTATATATTATTATTGGTTTAATTGGAGTTATTGTTGGATCAGATTTAGTTGTTAATTCATCTAGCTTTATTGCATCATCATTTGGTTTAAGTGATGCATTAATAGGATTAACTATTGTAGCAATAGGTACATCTTTACCTGAACTTGTAACCTCCATTACTGCACTTAAAAAAGGAGAACATGGAATGGTAATTGGAAATGTACTTGGATCATGTATTTTCAATATTTTATTTATTACAGGTATAACAAGTGTCCTATTACCAACACCTATTGAACCTAAAATGATTACAGATATTTTTGTAATGACCTTAATTATTATTCTTGGATCAATATTCGCTACAACCAAAGAAGAAATGGATAGAAAAGAAGGACTTGTATTAGTTATACTATTTTTAATCTATATGGCATTTATTATAATTAGAAATTAGGTACTTAATATCTAATACTAATTATAATTTTTTTAAATCTAGACAATAATATTTATATTAAAACTAGTTAAAAATTGAGAAAATAATAAAATAAGAAAATAATAAAAAAAATAAGATAATAAGAGCTAATTATTAAAATAAGCCCAAAATGATAAAAAAAATAAGATAATAAGAGTCCAATATTAAAATAAATCCAAATAATAAAAAAATAAGATAATAAGAGTCCAATATTAAAATAAATCCAAATAATAAAAAAATAGTATTAATCATTATTATGGATTAATAAAACATCCATATCAACTATTGAGACAACCTTCTCTGCAACACTTCCAATTAAAAGTTTATGTAAACCACTTTTACCAGATGATGAGATTACAATTAAATCAACTTCTTCTTCATCTGCAATTTTTTTAATAGATTCTGCAGGAAAACCAGATACAACCCTAGTTCTAACCTTAACGCCAATATCCTCAATTTCAGCCTTCATTTTCTCCACATTTTCTTCTGCTTCTTTAAGAGCTTTTTGATTTAATTCACGAACATGTCTTTTATTTTGGAATTGGAAAGGTTTAATCTTTGTTGCAACAGAAACTATTAAAAGCTCCCCATCGTCTGCTAATATATTTAATGCTCTTGGAATTTCCTGACCTGCATAATCAGAACCATCAGTAGGTAATAAAATCTTTTTATACATTATATCACCTCTACTAAATTTTTGATAAACTTAATAGAAACTATTATTATCCATATAATATTAATTATTAAAATATTTATTTTAAATATGATTAAATATTTCTTTTTGATATCAGTAATGAAAGTACTTAAAGAG
>CAYQMW010000013.1:11990-24204 GCA_964418715.1 uncultured Methanobrevibacter sp.
TAATAAAAATATAGAGTCTCAAAAACTTGATAAAGAATATCAAGTTAAAAATACTTAAAAAATATACAGTTTAACAATTGAAGAAAATTAAAATTGAAAATAAGGAAAAATCTATAAAATAGTAAATAACTTATAATTGAAAATTTAAAAACGAATATAATAAAAAATTATTAAAAAATAGTAAAAAATACTAAAAACTACTAAAAATAGTAGAAAAATTAGAAAAATAAGTAAAAAACTTATTCGTCTAATTCAACACCCATTTTACCTGCTAATCTTCCAAGTAAAATAGTTACTACAACAGCAATAATAGTTACAACTATCGCATAAATAAATAATCCTGTAAGTGCATTTCCAGATTTAAAGAATACAGCAATTAATTTTTCAATTGCAGTGTTCCATGCTAATGCAGCAACTAATCCAAAAGCAGTTGTTAATAAAGTTATAATAGTTTTTAAGACTTCTCCACTAACTTCACTCATTTTATCATCCTCTATTTTTTTAAACTAATATTTTTTTATAAAAAACTAATTAAAATTTCTAAAATCAGCACATAAACTTATAA
Source organism: uncultured Methanobrevibacter sp. (assembly GCA_964418715.1). Classification (GTDB taxonomy): domain Archaea; phylum Methanobacteriota; class Methanobacteria; order Methanobacteriales; family Methanobacteriaceae; genus Methanarmilla. Next base: position 12,556 of record CAYQMW010000013.1, read on the forward strand.
AAATTTATCTAGCTAATCTTAAATAATTAGTCCATATAATGATTTATTTAATTATATATAAAAAATTAATTACTTGTTAGAAGATATATGTTTTAAAAAAAATAGAATTTTGAGTAAATAACTAAACATGAAATAACTTGCCAGTAAGAAAAATAAGATTAACTAAAAATTGAAAATAAAAAAAAATAAAAATTAATAAAATAAAAATTAATAAATTAAAAATAAAAAATAATTATTTAAGTTTGTTTTTTAAATAAATTAATTACACCATTTAAAACTAACCAAAGTCCAATTAAAACACCGAATGCTTCAACATCATTTATGAAATATGCAACAATCACATAAATAATACCTAAAACTATGTTTAATATACCTAAATATTTACCTGGTGAATTTGTTGATCTAAACAATCCTAATATTCCATTGATTATTAAAATAAATCCTGCAATATATATAAGGAATGTTATAATTGATACAAAAATGCTAGGAACAAATATTAAAATAATACCAAAGATAATCAGTGCAATTGCCAAAATAAAACCTAAAATTCTCCTAGATGGTTTATTGGTTCTATGAAATAATAAAAATGCTAACAACCCTAGAATAATAAATACAATACCAATAATTGCAGATAGAGTTGTAACTCCCAAATATGGACATATAACAATAATTAGACCTAAAATTATTGTAATAAAACTTAACATTACATTTCTTTTCAAATCCATCACCCTTCTTAATTTTTATTATAAATATATTTTATTTATCTAATTTAAAGTATATAAAATAATATTAAAATTATATATTTTTTCAATAAATTATCATAAGTTTTTTTAATTAAACTGTCGTGAATATTAATGAATGATTAATTAAATCAAAATCTTAAAACCCATATTATTTACTAAAATCCATTATATTAATGAAAAAACTAATTTATTTTCTCAAACTCTTTTGAAATATAGTATACCATTATAGTTGCAGCAGTCAAATCTGCAGTTGTACCAGGATTTCGATGATTTTCATATAGATAATCATCAAATTCATTAAGGTATTCAACAAAATTTTCTTGGCCCTTGTATTTTAACAAATCCCTTGCTTTTAATGATACTTGACTTGCAACTTCATCACCATATTTACGGGAAATTAAAGTATCTGGCACCTCTTGTAAAATTTCAAGAAAAGTTAATACACCAGATTTATTAAGTGAATTATTTACACGAAGTTCTCTATATATTGGATATGAAAACTCAAATATTATAGGCATTTTACTAGTGAGTTCACTTGCAAGATCATCCCATGGTGCAGATATTTTTAAAACATCATACATAGTTTGATTATTTTTTCTAAGTTCCTCTTTTGCCTGGTCACTTGATACATCATATTCATCCTGATCACCCATTCCACCAGCTGAAGCAATATTAATCGCATCATATAAATAGATTGCATCTTCAACAGTAGTTTTATCCATAATACAACCGATATTTTCTCGAAGCTCTTCCATATTATTACTAATAGCAGCAGCTGCAGCTATAGGTGCAGTCATCATTACAATTCCAAGATTAGTATTATTATTAATCCATTTATCAGTTTCCTTAACAGCATCACAAATAGCTTTTCCAAGTTGAATTTTTGATAAGTCCTCTTTATGTTCAATAGTTCTTTGTGACAATTGGCGAATAGTATCTCCAATAACAATTCCACTTATTAAAAAGTCTTCAAAGACCATATCATCATAGTCACGAGTCCTATGTACGTTTCCAGGTTTTGGATAACCACTAACTTCTAATACTGATGCAATTTGTACTATTTTAGCAATTTGTTCAGGATTTATCATAATACCGCCTATAAATTATCTAACAAATATGGTGCAAAATATGTTATAATCAAATCAGAACCTGCTCTTTTAATTGAAAGCAAAGACTCCATAATTGATTCCTCAGTCAAATAACCTTTTTCAATTGCTGCCATAATCATTGAATATTCTCCACTTACATTGTAACTAACAAGAGGAAGTGAAAATTCTTCTTTTATTGTTTTAATAATATCAAGATAAGGAAGTGCAGGTTTAACCATTAACATATCTGCTCCTTCAATTAAATCCAACTCACATTCACGTACTGCTTCACGACTATTTGCAGGATCCATTTGATAAGATTTCCTATTACCAAGACCTGGAGTTGAACAAGCCGCTTCTCTAAATGGTGCATAAAATGAAGAAGCATATTTAGCAGAATAAGATATAATCATTATATCGGTGAATCCTTCCTCATCCAGTGCCTGTCTAATTGCTTGAACCCTACCGTCCATCATATCAGATGGTGCAATTACATCAGCACCTGCTTTTGCCTGTGAAACAGCAGTTTTTACAAGGTATTTTAATGAAGCATCATTTAAAATTTTAATACCATCATCAGTATTATCATCAACATCCCCTTCTTCATAGGTTTTTATTAAACCACAATGACCATGAGAAGTATATTCACATAAACATACATCTGCCATTACAATAAGGTTTGTTTCTTTTTTTAATGCCCTTATTGCTTGCTGAACTATCCCATCTTCTGCAAATGCAGGAGAACCAATTTTATCTTTAGTTTCTTCTTTAGGAATTCCAAAAAGGATAATGGATTTAAGACCCTTAGCTTCTAATTCCTTTGCATATTCTACACCATCTTCAATTGAATATCTAAATTGACCAGGCATAGTAGAAATTTCTTCTTTTTGACCTTTTTCTAGCCCTTCTTTAAAATAAATTGGATAAATTAAATCTTCTTTGTTTAATTTAGTTTCCCTTACAATATCACGTATGTTTGCATTTTTTCTAAGTCTTCTCATTCTAACTAATGGATAGTCCATATTAACACCTAATAAATTTAATTTATATTAAAAAAAATTAATATGAAATTAATAAAAAATTGGTCAACAATTTCAAGTGTAAAGCATATAATTTTTTATAAAATTTCAAGATTATTTCAAGCCTAATTTCTAATAATAAATACTAAAATACCTTAAATAAAATTATTTAACTTTAAATATTGTTAAACAATAAATTAAAGTAAAATTTAATTTATTAATATCAATGAATACTTATAACTTATAATAATTATTAGATTTTTAATAATTTTTTAAAAATATATATGATTGTTTAATATCTTATTAAAATAATTAAAAATATTAAAAAAAATCTAATAAATTTTAAAATTGATATTAATATTTAAATAAAAAAATTTTATATATTTTTAAATAAATTTTACACTTGAAATATATTAAATTTTTTATGAAATTAAAAATCAATATTTAATATATTTAATTATTCTAATAAATTTTTATTTTTTAAAATTTCATTGATTTTAAATTAAATTATATACAAAATCCAATAACGAAAAACAACTGATAAAAGATTAAATTGAAAAATACTTAGATAATAACTAATTATTTAAAAAATAGTCATGATAAAATACTCATATAAAATATAATCATATAAATAATGATTATCTAACTAAAAGATCTATAAAAAAAATACTAATTAAAAAAATAGACATACAAATAATATATAAAAAATTCATTTTAAAAATAGTGTGAAAAATAAGTTTAAAATAAATTAGATTTATAAAATATATAGGTTTCACGAATAAGGAGTAAAAAAGAATGCATATTAATTTTTCTTAAAAAAAACCTAATCTATTTTAAACTCATATTAATATAGAACATACACCTATATAAAGATAATTCTTTTATTACTAAAATACAAAAAAATAATACTCTTTTTAAAAAAATGAATCTAAAAATATAATAATAGCAATAATCAATTTTTAGTATTTAATTTACAAATCTTAAACTAATGTTTAAAAAATATTTATTTATACTTAAAATCAAAAATATAATACATAAATTGCAAATGATTAAAAATTTATAATATTACTAAAAGATAATATAATAATTCAATTAAAAATTAAATCAATAAAAAAATTAGGGAAAAATATGTCTAATACCAATGGAAAAATCTTTATAACAACTAGTTTCGGTACAAGTCATGGAAAAGCAATAGGTGCAATAGTTGATGGTTGTCCTGCAAACCTTGATCTATGTGAAGAAGATATACAAAAAGAATTAAATAAACGTAAACCAGGAACTAGTAAGCTTACAACTCCTAGAAAAGAATCAGATAAAATCGAAATATTATCTGGAATATTTAATGGTAAAACTGATGGTACACCAATATGCGGTATAATATACAATAAAAACCAAAAATCTAAAGACTATGAAAGTATAAAAAATACTCCACGTCCAGGTCATGGTGACTATGGCTGGATAAAAAAATACGGCAATTATAATTATAATGGCGGCGGCCGTGGAAGTGGAAGAGTAACCATAGGACATGTTATTGGTGGAGCGATTGCAAAAAAACTATTATATGAAACTTATAAAATTAAAGTAATATCCCATGTAGTTCAAATTGGAGATATTATGGCACACAGTACTGACATTGATGAAATTGAAGAAAAAGTCCAGCAAAATGATGTTAAGTGTTGTGATGCGGAGGCTGCAAAAGCTATGGAAGAGTTAATTCTTGCAAAAAAAGCAGAAGGAGATTCTGTTGGAGGTATTGTGGAAACAATTGCTACAAATGTACCTGCAGGAATTGGAGAACCTGTATTTAGTAAACTAGATGGAGATATTGCAAAAGCACTTATGGAAATAGGATCTGTAAAAGGTGTAGAAATAGGTCTAGGTTTTGATGTTGCAACTGCATCTGCATCAGAGATAAATGATGAATTCTTTTTTGAAGATGGTGAAATTTACACGAAAACAAATAGTTCCGGAGGCATAATTGGAGGAATATCCAACGGCATGCCAATAATTACAAGAATTGCAGTTAAACCTACCCCATCAATATCTAAAAATCAGGACACTATTGATTTATCTACAGGTGAAAATTGCACAATAAATATTGAAGGTCGTCACGACCCATGTATCTGTCCTAGAATAACTGCCGTAAGTGAATCAGCAATAGCTATGGTACTAGCAGACCATATGATTCGCTCAGGATTTATACATCCAAATGATTTAGAAAAAATGAAAAAATAGATAATTTTAAATCAAAATCAAAAAAAAATAGTTAATTAAAAAAAAAGAATAAATTTCAAATTTATTCTACCTTCTTATTTTATTTAATAAACAATTAAAACTTTATATTTTTAAATTTAAATAAATAAAACTTGTTTTTGAATTTTAAATAATAAAAAATAATAAAAATAAATTTAAAAATTAAAACTTGTTATTAAATGTTAATAATAAAAAATAAAAAAAATTAATTAAAATAATTAAAACTTATTTTAAACTAAATAAATTATATTGATTTATTTAGGACTCATTGCTTGAACTTCATTTACAAAACCAGTGAGAACTTCTTTTGAAAATCCTTCAATAAATTTAATAGAGCCTGCAACTTCATGTCCTCCACCATCAATACCTGCATTTGGAAGATTTTTAATTAAATCAATTATTATTTGATTAATATCAAAACCATAATTCTTATTTACTGATTCTGTTGCTCTTATAACACCAAAATCAGGACCATGACCTAAAGTTACAACAGGCTTATCTTCCCCTATGTCTTTTGAAAGTTTATCATGGACAAAACCACAGGTTTTACCTGGTGCAGGGAATGTGAATTTATGAGCATATTTTTCAACATCAATAACATTTAGATAAATACCATTATCAAAATGAGTTTGTTTTACATTAGGTAGTGCTGCTTTAAGTTGAGTATCAACACGTTTTTCATATTCTTTGTATAATGCATCAATCATAGCATCATGCATCTGGTGATTATCTACATCAAGTATTGTATCTATAATTCCCCTACCATTCATAAACCTTAAGAAGTATGCTTCAAAGTCAGTACATTCTGCGATTTTTCGAAGATCCTCTTTGCTGTAACCAGATTCCTCTGCAATTTTAATGTATTGGTCAACCTCATCACATTCAGCATGGTCTCCTGTAACTGCAATTGCCGGAAGATGTTTAATTAAATCTTTAACTTCAGGGTTTATTAAACATGCAACTTCACTTGCAAGTGCACCTGCAGTAACCTGTGAATCTCCTCCAACAAGATAAGGATTTACATGCATATCAACATAATCATCAACAGCAACACGACCATCAACAACTTCTCCTGGAGAGTGATGATCTATAATTACAATTTCAATGCCAAAAATCTTAGCCTGCATAAGTGCTACAATATCCTCTTCTGTAGAACCATTATCCAACATTACAAGAAGAGGCAATTTTTGACCATGCCTGTCTAAATCTTCAAGTGCAAAGGACAAGTCCTTTACAACATCTTCAAGTTCATAAAATGGTGCTTTAGAAGGGGATCTTTTAAAGTAATGATATTTAGCATCACCATTAGGATTAAATTCTTCAATCAATGGTACAACAGCTTTTTCCATTGCAACACCAGAACAGATACCATCTGCATCTGCATGATGTCTTAAAAGTATAGTTCTACCATCTAAAATAGCACGTCTAATCCTTTTTGCAGCATTTAACATTTTAGGTTTTAATCTATCTAAAACATCTGATTCGATTAAAAATCCGTTAAATTCTACTTCTGCCTTTTTATCTAAAGCTTCATCAATTAAACGATAAAGATTATCCTTTTCTTCACCTTTTAATTTTTCCATTCCTGCTGCTTCTATTTGAATATCGCCATCATGTTTGTTAACTTCCCCAACAACTTCCACAATATCATCAAGTTCCACTTCAGGATATGCTCTAACACCTGCCTCTTCAAATGCCGCTACATAACATGTACTTGTATCATCAGTAATAGTAAAAATTGTTGGACCAGAGGTTTGTTGAATTTGTGCAGCCATACCCTGAATTTTAATAACTTTACCTAAATAATCATCATCTATTACTTCAATTGGAGTTCTATCAATCTTCTTTTTAAGTTTCTTAAGAGTGTAATGAGTAAAAGGTACAGGTCCTAAATCGACCTCATTTCTATGTGCTTTAATCTCAATAACCTTAACATTTATAGTTTGTCCAACTTTATAACCAGATTTAGCAGTTCTCATTAAACCCCAAACCTGATTATTTAAACTAACAAAAACTCCAAATTTTGCAACTTTTGATATTTTACCTTGATAATAATTATTAAGCTTTAAATCACTCATTTCACATAAAGGATCTAAAGTATAAACAATATTATTATTTTTTTCATAGATTATGCGCTCTTCTTCTTTAGCTTTTTTCATTTTAATGATTCTCATACAATCATCACAATATTCTTTATCTGATTTTAAAATTTTTCCACATTCACTGCATACATTAATAAATCCGGTTCCATCACATCTAAGACATGTATCTTTAACTTCTACTTGCCCTTTACCATTACATACCTCACATGGAACATCTTCATCTGCATCTAAACCAAATTTCTCTTTTGCACGATTATTTACTCCTTTAAAATGACCCCCCAAATCTATAGTATCATCATAACCTGTTCCACCACAGGCATCACAATCTTTATAATCTACTACAATAGTCCCTTTACCCTTACAATTTGGACATTCCTTTTTCATTTTTATTCACTCATAAATTATAATATTAGAATTAAATTAAATTAATCGAATTTATTATTTTTTACTAAATTAAGCTGAATTTAACAGAATTTATTGGTTAAATTAAATAATAATTATTTTTACATTGATTATTAACCAACAGCATTTGTTATATTTTCAAATTTCTCAGGATTGGTTTCAACCAGGTTTGCTCTTTGATATTGGTAATTTAATGCTTCACTCATTGCATAACCTGCTTCATAAATATAATTATTACCATTACTTACATATCCTCCTTTAAGTGAAATGGTTGCATTTAATAAAAGAGTAGAAGCATTTTGTTTATATTCCAATTCCTGAGAAGTAAGATTAAGATATGTAGAATAAAGTTGATTATTTAAGCGAAAATCATCATGACTTAAACTGTCTAAAATATCCCTTGCTCTTTGAAAAGAATAAGCTGCATCTGTAAGTTCACTTGCAGCACTATCATATTCCATATTATTTAAATCGATTACTGCCTTGTTATAGTTTTCATCACCGTCAACTATTTCTTTATTAATATCTTCTATTGACTGGTTAACACTATTCATACTAGAAGTGATAAAACCAAATACAATAAATCCAATAAGAACAAAAGAACAGATTATTACAATATTTTTATTCATCATATCATTTTTCTATATTTTTTAAAATATCTAACATTTAAATATATATTTATAATTAATATTATAGTTTATGTTAAATTTATTATAGTCATGTAAAAATTTATAGTATATGTTAAATTGATTTTTAAAATCTTAAAAATATTTAAAAAAAAGTAATGAATCTGAAAAAAAAGTTTAAAAATGATAGAAACTGGTAAATAATGAATTACAAAAGAAATAAAATAAAATTAATCCAATAAATAAAAATAAAAATAAAAATAAAAATAAAAGAAAGAATTGAAATTTAATTAAAAATCAATTAATTATTGTGATGGCCAGAGACCGTGTAAATTACAGTATGCACAAGCTTTAAAATCAGCAACATCACCATCTACTTTAAATATAGCTTTTGGTTCGTCACCAGGTTTTAAATTTGCTCTGTAAATTTGATCACCATCAGTTAAAATAATAAAATTAATAAAATGATCTTCTTCCATAGGATGAGGAACTTCACCAAGTTTTACACTTATTCCCCCATCAACTTTTTCAATAATTGGAATATGTTTTGCTCCGCCTTCTTCTTTTAATTCTGGAGTTAATAACTCCATCTCTTCATTACAACAAACTAAAGTTCCTGAACCTGCACTAGCAACTTCAACAATATTTCCACAAGTAAAACACTTATAAATCTGATTGATTTCAACCATATTATCACATCCTAAAATTAATAAAATAATTTTATTAAATAAAAGTTTATATTAAGTTTAATATATAATTTTTTATGATAATGAATGAAATTTAAAAATCTATAAAAAGTATAAATCTGAATATAAAAAAACTGAATAATCTTAGATAAATATTAAAAAATTCTATGAAAAATATATAAAACAACTGGTTTTTTATAAATTTTATTTAATATTTGTTAATTAACTTATGCTTTTTAAAAAAATGAGTAATACCCTAATTATTTTGTAAATATTAAAATACAATATAACAATTTATAAAAAGGATAATTAATAAAGATATTATACAATATTAAATTTATAAATATTGTTTAAAAATATAAATATTCATAAATTAAAGTGTAAATATAATTCAATAAAAAATAGGTGTACCAATGAGTTTAATAATCGCATATATTGGGAAAAAAGGTTGCGTAATGGCTAGTGACAAAAGAAGAATAGCATACTTTGGAGATAAAAAAGAAAGAGAAGAATTAGAATCCGAATTATATGCTGGAAATATAAGAAATGATGAAGAATTATATAACGAAGCTGCAAAAAAAGACCTTACCTTAAAAATTACAGATAATAGTCATAAAATTAAAAAGATAGGTAATGCCATTATGGGAGAAGTTTCAACTAAAACCACAATGGAAGTTAAAAGAAAACGTATTTATGGAACCACCAATGGTTATCAAATAATAGAACTTGTAGGATCCACATTAAAAAGTAAAGAAAAAGGAACAAGTGGAATTATTATCTTCGGTAATAAAATTGCTAAATCTATGGCAAATCCTCTTGTTAAAGAAAGATGGAAATCTAATGTTAGCCTTAAATATATGGGTGACATATTCGAAGAGATTATTAAAGAAATTGCAGATAAAACGCCTTCTGTTGGAAAAGAAACCGAAGTTTTAATTGGAAAAGACGATAGTCTAACAAAAGAAACTGCTCAAAAATATCTTGATGAAACTGGAGATATGGATAAAAGAGTTTTAGAAAAGTATCGCAACCAATTAAAAGAAGAACTTGAAAAATCAAATAAAAGTATGGAAATAACTAGCAGAATCATAAATGAAGGAACAATTGGCCATATTTCAAATATTAATGGTAAAATTCTAAATGTTAAATTAGAAGATAATGTAGAAGCATATGATTCTAACTGGAAATTATTATCTAAACCAAATGAAGAGGTAATAATGTTACTTGATAAGGATAATGATGACAATACCATCGATGAATCAGAAGTCTCAAATTTTGTAAATATTGATGATAAAGTGATAATAAAAGATGAAAACTTATGTATTGAAAAAAATCAAATCCCTCTCAATTGTAACATTCTTTTATGTAACACACGCTAAAGAGGAATAAAAAAAATAATATCTTAATTATTATTATATCTTAATTTTATAATTTGAAAATTAAATGTGAGAGAAATGAAGATTACATTTTTAGGAACAGGAGGAGGAAGGTTTGCTACCATTAGTCAAAAGAGAATGAGTGGCGGATTTAGAATAGACAATATTCATGGCTTTAACCTCCATGTAGATCCAGGCCCTGGTGCACTTATTAGAAGCCTCCAATATAAACTTAATCCTAGCCAAATAGATGGAATCTTTATATCTCATTGTCATACTGACCATTATAATGATGCTGAAATATTAATTGAATCTATGACCAAAGGAATGATAAAAAATCATGGTCACATCATTGGAAGTAAAAGTGTTATGGAAGGAGTAGACCAATGGGGACCTAGTGTCTCACAGTACCATAAAACTAATTCTGAAACTTATAGTCTAAATCCAGATGATCTAATTGAACTTGATAAATTTAAATTAAAAGCAACAAAAACCATGCATGGAGACCCTTATGGCGTTGGTTTTCAAATAGACACTGGACGGTTTAAACTATCATATACTTCAGATACTAAGTATTTTGAAGAACTTGGAGAATGTCACAAAGGTGCAGATATTTTAATTGGAAGTGTTTTAAGACCTGGAGATAAAGGACTTAAAGGACATATGTGTTGTCAAGACTTTGAAAATTTGGTTAAGGAAGTAGAACCTAAACTTGCAATTATGACTCATTTTGGATATAAATTCTTAAAAGGAAACCCTATTAGCGAAGCAAAAAATATTAAATGGGAAACAGGAGTTAGAACATTAGCTGCAACTGATGGAATGTGTGTAGATATTGATTATAAAAATCCTAGAAAGTCTTATGTCAAAACCTTAAAACCACGTGAAATTCCTGGAAAATTTGGCAATGAAATCTTTAAACTTTAAACTATTTTTAAAATTTTTTACACTCTTTAAATACTATTTTTTTGCTAATTTTTAAATATTGATATTGTTATTTTTAAATACAATACTTTTTACAGATTTAAAAATACGGATATTGAAGTTGACACTATTAATACAAAATTAATAAAATAAAATAAAATAAAATAAAATAAAATAAAGCTAATTTAAAAAAATAATAATAAAAAATGTTTTTAAAATAAAAAAAAATAATTAAAAATCTCTTAATATAAAAAAATAACAAAATAATAAAAAAAAAAAACGAAAAATAGAAATAATTAAAATTTAATAAAAAATTAAAAATTAAAAATTAAATTAAATTAAATTAAAATTTTTAAATTAATTTTAATTTAATTTTAATATATAAATCAATGGAACCGTCTTCGTAAACAATGATATGTATAATTTACAA
>CAYQMW010000014.1:0-1066 GCA_964418715.1 uncultured Methanobrevibacter sp.
TAAATAATTTTTTTATTCTTTTTTAAGAAAATATTAAGTTTTAAATAGTATTAAAATCAAATAATACAAATGATTTATAAATTTATAAAATTTTTGTGGTAAATTATGAATACTGTAAATATAATAATATTGTTTTTTATAACAACATTTTCAACAATATTCTTTACATGGTATATTAAAAGGATATTGATAAAGGCAAACATTACTGACAATCCTATTGTCAGTGAACATCGTCATAAGACTGGAACCCCAACAATGGGGGGAATTGCATTTTTATTTACAATTTTATTAGTATTGTCAATTTACTATAAAGATAATTTTATTTTTAATACTTGTTTTATTATGATTGCTGCAGGTATAATGGGACTTGTTGATGATTTACTTGGTCTTAAAGTTTCAGAAGTTCAAAAACTTGTAAAAAACATTACCAATGATATTGTTCCAATAGGTTTACTTGATCTTGAACCAGGTGCTGAGGCTAGAATTGCATCAGATAAGGCAAAGGCTGAAGTTGACGGTTTAGTTAAGGAGAAAAAATTAGAAATTATTGATGAGATTCCAATAAAATATGAAACTGGTGAGAATGAACAGATTATTGCTCAACTATTTATTGGTATTCTTCTTGCATTAACAGGAACAGTAAGTACTCTTGGAGGATTTAATTTAGGTATCCTTGCAGTGCCAATTGTTATTATAGCTATGTTAGGTGCAGTCAATACTGTAAACTTAATTGATGGTATGGATGGTTTGGCAGCTGGAATATTACTTATTGCTTCATTTTCAGCAATATTGTTTGGAATGATTAATGGAAGAATGGAAATTATTCCGCCATTTGTTTTAATTTGTGGAATATGTCTTGGATTTTTAGTATTCAATAAACATCCCGCATCAATATTTATGGGAGACACTGGTTCAATTCTTCTTGGTGCAGGTTATGCCACTGCAGTACTTATTTGTGATATTCCCTACTTTGGACTTTTAGCATTAGGTGTTCCAATATTTTCAGTTATTGTAAGTTTACTTCACAGGGCACATTTAATTGAAATGCCTGTTGAACCTTTACATC
>CAYQMW010000014.1:1076-17844 GCA_964418715.1 uncultured Methanobrevibacter sp.
ATAAATATTTGTGTTGAACAATAAAACTTATATTATTTAATTTTCATATAATATTTTAATCATAAAATATTAATTTTCATTTAATAATTTTTTGTACTTTTTAAATATTTATTAAAAATAATTTAAATTGAAAATATTTTAAATATTAATGATAAATTTTTTTTAGATTAATTTTTAAGTGAAAAAACTTAAAAAAGGGAAAGTATTTTTATATATTTTAAACAAAACAATTAATGAGATTTAAGTCATTGAGGCAAATTTTATGGTAGGTTTCAAATTATCTATTGATGAGTTAGCAAATATTATTGATGGAAAAATCATTGCATCTAATAATTATTATTTAAATTGTGATTTTTCAGGAAAATTTGATTTTTTAGCAAATGCTAAAAAAGGAGATATTGTTATTCGTCATAAGATTAATGGTAAAGGGATTGAAATAGCAGCAAAAAATGAAGCAGCTACACTTATTACACAAAACCCTACAGATGATGCAATAGAAATTTCAGAAAAATTAAATTTCCCTTTAATTGTTGTTGAAAAAATAGAGCTTGCTAATGCATTTGCAATTAAATGGGTTTTTGATAATTTTGATTCCTCATCAAAAAGAATCGCCATTACAGGAACCAATGGAAAATCCACTACTTCTCATATGATATATCATATTTTAAATTCATCAGATGTACATGTTTTAACCAACACTGATGCAAGAAGTGAGTTCAATACTTTAATTGATCCTATGGTTTCAAAAATGATTTATGAAGAGATTGAAAAAAACGGTTCTCTTGATTATGCTGTCATTGAGGTTTCAGAAGTTCAAGGATGGTTGGATGCTGTAATGAAAGACCATGCCTATTTGATGACAAATGCAATTAATCCTGATGTAGGTATTATAACTAATGTTACTATGGATCATATTGGTCTTGTTAATTCAATTGAAGATGTTTTAAGGGAAACATCAGGTCTTGCACATGGATTAAATAAGGGTACATTGGTTTTAAATATGGATGATGTAAATGTGTCCAAAATAGAACCAAACGAAGGGGTGGAGAAAACATTTTTCTCAATGAATAGGGAATATGCTCCTGGAAATGTGGTCTTTGATGAGGAAAAAAAGATAGTCCTTGTTGATGGAGATGAGATATTAACCCTTGATGATTTGCCTTTTAAAACCAGTCATTTTATCCAAAATACTCTTGCAGCGATTGCAGCATGTATTGCCATTGATTTGCCATTAGAGGATATTATCAAAGGTGTAAAATCATACAAACCTCTTAAAAGAAGATTTGTAAAACTAAATGACTTTCCTGTAATTTATGATGATTTTGCTCATAATCCTGATGGTATAAAATCAACTGTATATGCAGGATTTAAATTATTGTCTGATGAAGGTAATCTATGGATAATAAATGCTATTAGAGGTTCACGTGGTGAAACCTTAAACAAATTAAATGCTGAAGGTTTGGTTGAAGTAATTGAAAAAATCTCAAAAGAGGACAATAGGACTTTAAACCTTGTTTTATCAAGTAGTGAAGATGTTGTTGACAATTTAAATATTGTTAAAGATAGTGAAAGGGAAGTGTTTTTAAAAGTCCTTGATGATAACAATATTGAATATACTCATTTTAATCATTTAAATGATGCACTAAAAACTACATTAAACAGTTGTAATGTAAATGATACAATTCTTCTTCTTGGAGCTCAGGGAATGGATCCTGCTGAAGATATCTTAAAAAATATATTATAAATTTTTTCACTAATTATTTTCTAATTTTAAATCATTTTTAAATTATTTTTAAAGTATTTTCCAATTAGATTCCATTAACGAATTTATTTTTTTAATACTATTTTTTTTACAATTTTGATTATTATTTATAAAATTTTAAACAAAGTTTATTGACTTTTTAATAATTGAATTATTATTGCAGATAATATTTTTATTAATTTTTTTCTAAAAGTCGAATATATTATATTAAATTGATTTTTTTAAAAATTATTATAAATATAGATAGTATTATAAATAATAATGTTCAAATAAATATTTATATTGTAAAAATATAGTTTCTTAAATTAATTTTTAATTTATTCTAATTTGGAAATTGGTATTTTATAATATTTTTATGATTATGTTTAGGCTTAAAATATTATGGTTTAGGCCTTTAAATAATAATTAAATTTTAAATAAACGAATTTAATTTAAAACAAAACATGAATTATATATTTAATTAAACTTTAAACACTTGATTAAATATTTAATTAATTAATTTATTTACATTTATAAAAAATAAAAATTATCAGTTATAGTGAAGTGAAATTCATGCTTATAAAAGTTAGAAGAGATACTTTAATAATTTTGCTATTGGCATTTTTACTTATCCTATGTGGGAGAGTATTAACTTATGTAGCATATGCTTCTACTATTGAACAAGAAGAAGGTATCCCAATTACTGGAGTTCAAATTAAGGGAAATGATGTTATTCCTTTAGAAACCATTAAAGCTAATATAGCAAGTTCTGGTTTAAGGGAAGGTAGTTATATTGATGGTGATATGTTACACACTAATAAGAGAACATTACCTCTCAGCGAGGCTATAGATGACGCCAAAAAGTATGCTAAAGATTCGGTGATTCCAGGTACCACGGCTATGCCTATTGTGGCAGTGGATATTAAAGTTGATAACTCTACAGGAATTGTAACTGTTACAGTTGTTGAAGACTTTAGTAAGGTAAACCTCGGAGGCGGTTCTAGTACTTCATCAGTTTTTTTAACTGCATAATGGGGGAGGTAAAATGAAAAAGTCAAGAATGATATTTTTAGTTTTATGTGTACTTATTGTCTTATCTTCTATAAGTTCAATTTCTGCTACTATGAATTGTATTATTATTAGTGATCCTACTGGTGCTGATCCTAATGGTGCAGCAGCAGGAAGTATGTCTTTTGAAGAGAACATGTTTCAATCTACATTTGTAATGTCTACAAAAAACCAATTTGCTATTCTCTCAGGGGGAGAAAGTGAAGATGATAGTTTAAGGTTAAGAATGGTTTGTGATGCATTAGCTAATGTTGAAGATGGCGGAACTGCATCATCAGCGGCTGCTGTTGCAAGTTCTTACTCTGGAATGAGGGCAGTTGTTGGAGGACCAGGATTAGGTATGGCTGTAGGTGGATCTTTTGATGCATATGTAATTGTTGAAGAAGATGACGGATCATATAGTGTATCATCTTATGGTGGTGGTTTGGCTGTTATTCCTCCAGGTAAAAAAGGAGCTATTATTCACTTGAGGGATAGTCCCGGTTCTGGTGGAGGAGCTGCAGGAATGAGAAGAACAATTGCAACTGAAATTGCAAAAGAATTACGTGACGGATATCCTGCAACTAAAATTATGGGTTCTGTAGTTGAAATGGTTGCAACACAAACTGGAGAAGTTTATGGTGGAGGTGCAAATAACCTTTACTGTGGAATAAGTACTGGGGATATGTTCACTCCTTCAGAATTAGGTGAAAAAGGATTTAATATGGGAGATCCTTATTCTAAAATCTGTGGAGGATGCGGATGGTCTGTAGCTTATCCTGGTGCTGAAAATTATGCTATGTGTCCTTATTGTGGATCACCATTGGATACTGTCTATGCTTATGAAGCATTGGAAAATACCATTACAGTTAGTGATAACAGTGCAAATGTATTTGTTTATGGTAGTGATGAACAGGGTCTTGCAAGTACTACCTCTGAAGTTGTAGAATATGAAGTTTATAAAAACGGATATAGTTCTACCAATATTGCATCAGCAATTAATAAAGCTATAAACAACGGTATTATTGTTGGTGTAAATCATGTTGAGGCTAAAGATATTGTTATTAATAAAAATGCAAAATCTGTAGGTGTGTATTATACTGCACTACCTAATGATAGAACATCACCTCCATGGAATTTACCAATTAATACTTTTGTATTAAATATTCTTGGTGCAATTCAAACTGTTATTGGAATAGTTATTATAATTCTAGTTGTATTTAGAGGCAGATTGCTGAAATCTTTCCAAAATAGAACGAAATAATTTTTACTTTTTATTTTTTTATTTTTTTATGAGTGATATTATGGCTTTGATTTTAATTAGGGGAGATAATAAAACAAAGGTTTTTAATGCAATTGAGGATGTTGAAAAACATGCAGATTTAAATATAATATCCAAACCTAAGGCATTAGATTCCAGAATTGCAGATAAATTTGTCTCTATAATTTTAAATGCAGATTTAAAAACAACATCAAAAGTTGCTGCAGCCTTTTTGATTGAAGAAAATCCTACAGTAGCTATTTCAAAAATTAGAAGTATTCATCCTCCTGCACATATTACTGTTGTAAGTGATGAATATGAAGTTTATGATGAATTATTAGAAATTTTAGACAATTCTGCTAATTTTAGTGGTCTTAATAATAAAATTGTTAATACTCATACAATTGACTATAAAAAGACAAAACCTATTGATTATTAATTTAATCAATTTTTTTATTTTTTAACTCTTTTTTATTATTTTTAACAATTTTTAACTCTTTTTATATTTATAAAATAGAATATATTAATTATTTTTTATGAAAAACAGATATTATGAGTATTAATAAAAATAGTAGCTATTATTTTTCTATTTTAGAATGATACATTAGTAACTAGATTAAATAATTTACTTAAAGCTTTAAAAAGAATAAAAAAAGTATTGTAAATATTTATAGATTATTTTTTTGATTTTTTAATCTTTACAACACTTCCAATAGTATTTCCGCCTTGGGAAATGTTCTGGTAGGACTCTAAATCCAAAGTTTCAATCTTCTCGATTAATTTAATGTCTAGGGTTTTTTCTAGTTTACGAGCAAGTTTTAAATCAGGATCCATTTTTTCAGTTTCAATCTTACTGATTACAGAAACTTTTTCAAATATTTTTTCACCTAATTGTTCTCTTGAAAGATTTTGGGATTCACGAGCATTTCTAATAATACTACCATAATTTTCAACTAATTCCTCTGTAGGTTCATCATTTCTTCTATAATTCCTTTGAGGTTTATTAGTTTTCTTTTTCTTTTTATCTTTTTTCTGCATATATTGACTTGGCTTTGGAACTTTTTGGATTTTTCCAAATTTGGAACAATCTTTACATACGTCCATAGCAGCCCCATCAATTTTTATTCTAATTGGTTGACCTTCTATAGGTTTACCACACATTTCGCAATCCATATTTAATAATTGTTTTTTTCTTTTTTTATACTTTACTATATTTTTATTTAAAAACTTGTATAAATTATGTTTATTTCTTTTGATTACTATTGTTTATTATATGAATGCATATAAACTGTTATAATTTTACTTTATATCTTCTAAATCATTAGATATTGGCTTTTTTTTAAAATTTATTAAAAATATTTTAACAAAGTATATATATTATAGTTACCTATGTAAATATGAATATTAGGACATAGTTTTATATTATGTAATAAGATATAACTATTGTAATACAATAAAAAATTTTAATAGTTATTTGTAGGGAGCGTTTTATAATGGATGAAAACATTGAAGATTCTTCACAAGCATTACTCATGAAAATTGAAGAGTTAAAAGATGAGTTAAATTTGCAAAGGGAAGAAAATACCAAAACTAAACGCAATTTAATGTGGAAAGTTAGAAAATTAGAAAAAGATAAAGTTCTAACGGAAAATGAAAAAATAAGATTGGAGAGGGAAGTAAAATCCTTAAGGGGTGAAGTTGAAAGATTTAGGTCACCTCCATTAGTTCTTGCAACAGTTAATGAAGTTATTGATGATAGCAGAATGACAGTTAAAAGTAGTACAGGGCCTAATTTTTTAATTAATTATTCTAAATTCATAGATCCAAATTTATTACAGCCAGGTGCAAGAGTAGCTTTAAACCAACAGACTTTTGGTGTTGTGGAAGTTTTACCATCTGAAAAAGATCCAAATGTTTCTGGAATGGAAGTTGAAGAAAAACCAACAATAAATTATGAAGATATTGGTGGATTGGATGATCAGATTGTTGAGGTTAAAGAGACTGTTGAATTACCTCTTACAAAACCTGAATTATTTAAAGAAATAGGTATTGATCCACCTAAAGGTATTTTATTATATGGACCACCTGGAACTGGTAAAACATTACTTGCAAAAGCAGTTGCTAATGAAACAAATGCAACATTTATTAAAATTGTTGCATCTGAATTTGTTAAAAAATATATTGGTGAAGGTGCAAGGCTTGTACGTGAAGTATTTGAACTTGCAAAAGAAAAAGCACCTGCAATTATATTTATTGATGAGATTGATGCTGTTGCAGCTAAAAGACTTAAAAGTTCAACAAGTGGTGATAGGGAAGTACAAAGAACCTTGATGCAACTTCTTGCAGAACTTGATGGTTTTGAATCTCGTGGAGATATAGGTATTATTGGTGCAACTAACCGTCCTGATATATTGGATCCAGCACTTTTAAGACCTGGAAGGTTTGATAGGTTTATTGAAGTTCCAGAGCCAAATGAAGAAGGAAGACGTGAAATTTTAAGTATTCACACTTCTAAAATGAACCTTGATGAAGAAGCAGATTTAGATTTACTTTCTACTTTAACAGAAGGTTGTTCTGGTGCTGACTTAAAAGCAATATGTACTGAAGCAGGTATGTTTGCAATAAGATCCGACAGAGGATATGTTACTGTAGCTGACTTTATGGATGCTATTGAAAAAATCATGGGTGTAAACCATGATGATGAATTCCAAAAAGAAGCTGGAGTAATGTTTGGTTAAATAAATCATTTTACTTATTTAAAATAAGGCCTGTGATGAACCCTATGAGCTCTGATACGTGATGAATGATGGGCGAACTGAGGCCTTTAATTAATTCTTTTTTTATTTTTTTAGATTCTAATTATGTTTTTAATTTTATATTGGCTATATCTGTTTAGTTTAATTTTTTTTTTTTTTATAATGGAAAATCAATTTTTATTTTTATAAATAATATTATTTAAAGGAATTAATTCTTCTTTGAATGGTGTGTGAGTTTTAATGAAAACAATTGTGATTAATGCAGGTCCTAAAAGAAAAGATATTAATGCACAACTAACAAAATCAGCTTTTGAAGGGGCTAAATCAGTTTCATCAGATGTTAAATATATTGATTTATATAAATTGAATTTGTGTGGTTGTAGAGTTTGTCTAGTATGTAAACGGGATGAAGATATTTGTAAATGTTATTGGAGAGATGAACTTTCACCACTACTTGATGAAATTTATAAAAGTGACTGTCTTTTAATTGGGGTTCCAATATTTTTCGTTAATCCTACAAGCCATTATATGGCATTTCTTGAAAGGTTAATATTTTCAATTGTTTCATATAAAACAGGTAATAAATTTAAAGGAAAAATAAATGTTGGACTCTTTTATTGTATTGAATATCCTAAAGATTATTTTGAAGAATCAATTAGGCCTCATATTAAACAATCAGAAGATTTGCTTAAAATGTTTAATGGAGAAGTTGTTATTGATGTTTTTTCCAATATGCCTAAAAATATTTATTCAACATTATCTGAAGAGGAAATAAAACTTAAAGAAGAGGAATTAAAAAAAGATTTGAATAGGGCTTTTGAAATTGGAGTTCAACTATCTAAATAATCTAAATAGTTTATTATTTATCTTAAATCATATGGTAATTTTTTTATATTTAATTTTATATATTGTTAAGAGTTCAATTACCTATTAATTTAGAGCTAAAACAACAGAAATTGGATATTTTCAAAGCAATGGTTACATAGCAATTGATAAGAACTAAGATAAGGAAATGACAGTATGGATGGAAATGAAAATCAAAAACTAACATTAAAGGAAAAAATCAAAAAAACTTTTTCACTAAAAGAGGACTCAGCATCAAATGATGAAATTCGTAAACGTCTTTTGGATGGTGGAAAAGTCACTGGAACTAATATGTGTGTATTGGTATGTGCAATGATTATTGCATCTGTAGGTCTTAATATGAGTTCAACTGCAGTAATTATTGGTGCTATGTTGATTTCACCTATAATGGGAAGTATTCTTGCTACTGCATATGCAAGTGTATCTAATGATTATTCTCTTCTTCGAAAGCATACTCTTGGTTTTGGATTGCAGATTGCAATTAGTGTTGCTGCAGCTACAATTTATTTTTTTCCTCTCTCCAGTTAAAGGTCCAACAGTAGAATTATTAGCAAGAACCTCACCTACTTTTTATGATGTGCTCATCGCCTTTTTTTGAGGACTGGCAGGAATTATTGGACAGACTCGGGAAGATAAAGCAAATACTGTTATTCCGGGCGTTGCAATTGCAACTGCTCTTATGCCTCCATTATGTACATGTGGTTATTCTATTGCAAATGGAAGATGGGACATGCTCCTTGGAGCAGGATATCTGTTTATTATCAACTCATATTTCATTTTCCTATCAGCAGGTATTATTATGACTGTTTTAAAAATACCTAAAACTAGGGAATTGACAGAAAAACAATGGAGAAGGCGTCGCTACCGTATGATTCGTAATACACTTATCATTACAATACCGAGTATAATAGCGGTTTATATGATGATACATTAAAAATAGTCTTTAAAATAAAAAAATAATTATAAAAATCTGTCTTTGATAAGTAAATATAAAAGCAGGTTTTTTGAATAAAATTAAAAATTAGATATGTTTAGGATAAAAATAAAAATAAAGATAATATTAATTTGGATTACGTAGATTTAAAATGCCCTTTTGACTAACAATCTTGTCAATTCCTGAGTTTTTTATCATTCTAAAACATATTGGACAAGGTTCTGCATCGTCTATTTCTATCCAAGTTCCATTATCATATTTTTCTCCTGCTAGATAAATAGTTGATCCAAGCATTTCATTTCTGCTTGCACTAACCATTGCATTTTGTTCAGCATGGACTGAAAAACAATCATTATAGTTGCCTGAATTAGAGGGAAGATTCATTCTTTTACAGTCTCCTCTATCACAACAATTTTCTTCTCCCCGAGGATTTCCATTATAACCGGTACTGATAATCTCATCATTATTGACAATTACCGCTCCATAACGTCTTTTTAAACATGTGCTTCTTTTTGAAACTGCAAGAGCAATTGCAAGATAATATTCATTTTTGCTCATACGATTAGTATTATTTTCATCTGCCATTATATTATCTCCTTATTTAAAAATAAAATTTTAAAAATTAATCTATATATTTATTTTTGTTTTCTTTGTTAAAATATTTGTTTAATAATTCATTAAAATAATTTAAAAATATTGAAAAATATTTGATTATTTTATCTTTAAAAATGAGGATTTATAGAAAATCAAATAAAAATCCTAACAAAATACCATTATTCTTATCATATATAAATATAAATAATATATTCTTCTATTATATTATTACTTATTAAATATGATAAGTTAACTTATATAGCAAATAGTTTATTTTGTTATATATAGGGTTTATATATTACTTTTTAAGTGAATTCATTAAGATAAGTAATATTTTTTTCCATTTATTAGAATAAGGGGTAATAATTATCAAGTTTTCTTATTCTTTTGTCCTGTTTAATTATTTTCTTTTTAATATTTGGAAAATGTAAAAAATATATTGGAGGTAATTTATATTAGCTTAAACTTGGTGTTGTGTTAGGATTGATTTGTGTTTTAATCTTATCTGTTGGTATTGTTTCTGCAGCAGATGTTGACGCAGATAATTTGGATACTTTATCTGATAGTAATAGTTTGGATGTTGCTAATGATGAAGTATCTGCTGTTGATACAGGTTCTGATAATTCAATTTCTACAA
Organism: uncultured Methanobrevibacter sp.; assembly: GCA_964418715.1. Classification (GTDB taxonomy): domain Archaea; phylum Methanobacteriota; class Methanobacteria; order Methanobacteriales; family Methanobacteriaceae; genus Methanarmilla. The sequence goes on from CAYQMW010000014.1 coordinate 10,911, forward strand.
CTACAGATTATACACGTGTTGATGTTAATGTTTCAAATGATGAAGATTCAGTTTCTTCAACTGCTGATTCTAATGTTGTTGGTACTGGTGAAGGTACAACTTTCACTGATTTACAGTATATCATTGATCAAGATACAGCGGTGTTGTTATTTTAGGTAAAGATTATACTTTTGATGAGAGTACTGATTCTAATCTTGATAGTGGGATACTAATCTCAAAATCTATAACCATTGATGGTCAACATAGAACTATTGATGCAATTGGTAATCAAGAATATTTAATGTTACTGGTGCTAATGTAATTATTAGAAATGTGAATTTTAAAAATGCAGGTTCTAATGAGTGGGCAGGTGCCGTTTTTGTAGAAACTGGTGCTGATAATTTCAAAATAGAGAATTGTATTTTTGAAAATAATAATGTTTCTAATTCTGGTGGTGCTATTCGTATAGGTAGTCTTTATAGTAACATTATTAATTGTACTTTTATAGCTAATGGGGCTTATTCGACTGGTGCTATTGATATGGGCGGTGCTCATGGTCGTATTGTTGGCTGTACTTTTGAAAATAATACTGTTACAAACATGGCTGGTGCTATTCGTATAGTGGCTACTAATTATACTGTTACTGGTTGTACTTTCTTAAATAACACAGCTGGTTATCATGGTGGAGCTGTTCGTATAGATACATCTAATTGTATTTTTACTAATTGTACATTTATAGGCAATCGGGCTACTCATGATGGTGCTATTTATGCCACTGGAGTAGGTAATACTATATACAATTGTACTTTTGAAAATAACTCTGCTCTCTCGAGGATGTTAACAAAAATGTAAATATTACTATTGATGATATTACATATGGTGATAATGTTGCTGTAACTGTAGAGGCTAATAAAGATGGTCGTTACACTATTGATATTAAGGGTGTTAAATATCATGTAAATGTTATAAATGGATATGGTTTAACTATAATTTCCGATAAAATTTCTATTGGTGATATTGTAGCTACCGTTTCAATTGATGATCCTAATTACATTGCAACTAACTCTACAATGTTCACTGTTTCTCCAAGAGAAGCTGATGTAAATATTGTTGTTTCAGATATTACTTATGGTGAAGCTGCTACTGTCCTTGTTAATGCTGAAGTTGATGGTGTTTATGCTGTATTCTTCAATAATATTGATGGTGTATTTGATGTAACTGTTAGAAATGGTGTAGGTTCTATATCTGTTTCTGGTTTAAATGTAGAATCTTACAGTGCTACTGTATCTATTGATGATGATAATTACAAAGCGGTTAATAGTACTACATTTACAGTTTCTAAAGCATCTACTGCAATTACTGCTGCTGATGTTGCTAAAGTTTACAATGTTGCTAAAAACTATATTATATACTTAAAAGATGCATCAGGTAAAGCTGTAAATAAAGCTACTGTTACAGTTAAAATAGGCAGTACAACTTATACTAAAACCACCAATGCTGATGGTCAAGTATCTATTGCAATTGAAAATCTTAAACCTGCAACATATACTACAACCATTAATTTTGCTGGAAACACAAATTATATTGCTTCATCTTTAACTACCGGTAAAATTACTGTTTCTAAAGCAACTCCTAAAATGACTGCTAGTAAAGCAACCTTTAAACTTTCTGATAAAACTAAAAATATGTTGTAACCATGAAAACCAATACTAATCAAGTATTGAAAAGTGCTGTGGTTTCATAAAAAGTTAATGGTAAAACCTTTACTGCTAAAACCAATGCTAAAGGTCAAGCAACATTTAAACTCACTAACTTGAAGAAAAAGGCTACTTACACAGCAGTTGTTACATTTAAACAAACAGCTTACTACAAAGCAGTAACTAAAAAACCAAAAATCGTTGTAAAATAAGTAAGGAAGTAAAACTTCCTTATATTTTTATTTTTTTTAAAACTTTTTGTCTATTTTTTATAATCTAATTGATTTTTTCTGTTTTTCTATAATTATTTTCATAATGATTGATAACTTCTTTTTTTATTCTCAAGAATAGGTAAGTATTAAAAATTATTTTTTCACAAAATTTTTATTCATTTATACTTAAAAATCAAAAACTTATTTAAAGTATTTGAATAAATATTTATCTAATGTTATTTGATGATGATGAATTAATTGCAAATGAAGAAATACTATATGAAGGTAAACCTAGTTTTTTATATACATGTAAAAATGTAATCATTGGTTTTCTTCTTATAGCATTTATTTTGGGTAGCTCCCTTACAATACTTAGTACAATATCTGAATTACAAGTATATTCTTATGACTCACTTAGATATCCTATTGCTCAATTTGCAGCTTATGTTATTTATGGATTAGTGTTTTTAATTTTAATTTGGATTGCATTTAAATTAGTTAAATGGTATTTTATTAAGTATATTGTTACTGATGGAAGAATTATTTCTAAATCAGGTATTATAAGTGAAAATAAATCATATATGTCTTTTAAAAACATCCAGGATATTATCGTTTCTCGTTCAATACTTCAAAAATTATTTGGTGTAGGGACCGTTGTAATTACAAGTTCTTATGATAATAGTAATGTTGTTTTAGAAAATATACGATCTCCTAAGGAAGTTGAAGAGATTATCTTCCATGGGATGAATTCACTTCCAGTTTATCCAGGTATGAATTTCCCAAATAATAATCAAAATTTTTATCCTCAAAACGGAGGATATAATCCTTATCAAAATCAAAATAACCAATTTAATAAAAGAAATCCTTATGATAATCAAGATAATCAATTTAATCAAAGAATTCCTTATGAAAATCAAGGATATCCTGAAAGAAATATTAAGGGAGACTATCTTAAACAACATTATGAGGGTTATAATCCTGAAGAAGAGTATAAAAAAGGTTTAGATGACCCTTTATCTACTTTAAGCAATGAACCTTTAAACAATAACTATAATGATAATGAGATTTATTATAATGATTATCATGACCCTAATGAATTTGATGAGACAATTAATCAGGCAGTTAGAAATATTGAAGGTAATATGAAATTTAAAGATGATGCTTATTATAGTCCTCGTGAACAAAATAGGAATTATATGCCTGGAGGTATTAACAACTCCAGATCAAATATAACCTATGAAGGCAATTCTTTTAGAGATGATTATGAACATTCAAGGCCATTTGATAGTCATCAAAACTATACTGCTCAAGATTATAATCCAAATTTAAGGAGCAATATTAATAATAACAGGCCTAGGAATTATCCTCCTCAGGGGGCTAATTATGATAGGGGAAATAATTATCAAAATCCTTATAATGATAATGGGCCTTATCAACAAAATAACAGAAATCCAAATTTAAACCAATTTGATGATAATAGAAATTATAATCCTAACCCAAACCAATATGGAGGTAATAGGAATTATAATTCTAATTCAAATCGTTTTGCTGATAAAAGAAATTATCAAAACAATCAAAATTCTAATTATAATCAGCATAATCAAGAAAATCACTATAGGAATAATCATCATTCAAATCAATATGAAAATAAAAATAACTATGAGTATGGGGATGTTAAAAAGAAAGACACTAAATCTAAAGAAGATAAACATGAGAAGAAAAATAGAAAAAGTGTACTTGCAAAACATGCTCGTAAGTTTCAAAAATAATTATTTTCTTTAATTTTTACTTTATTTTTTTATAATTACTTTATTTGTTCAGGTATTTTAATGACATATGATTTTGATGTAGCAATAATTGGTGGAGGCCCTGTAGGTTCAAGTTTAGCATATAGACTAGGTAAACTTGGATTGTCTGTAGCTATTTTTGAGAAGAAAAAAGATATTGGCTATCCGCTTCAATGTGCTGGAATTGTAAGTAAATCTATTTTTGATGTTAATGACTTGCCTCAGGATTTAATTATAAATCAAGTAAAAGGAGCATACCTACATTCACCAAATCAAACAATGAAAGTTCAAAAAGATGCTCCTGAAGCTTATATTATTGATAGGGTGGCATATGATCAATATTTACTTAACCGTGCTATGGAAAGTGGGGTTAAGGTATTTATGCAACATAAAGTTACTGAGTTGGATATAAATGAAGGAATCATTATATCTAATAAAGGCCAATATAGTGCTAAAATTATTATCGGTGCAGATGGTGCAAGTTCAATGGTATCTGCTTCAATGGGAAATGAATCTAAGTATTTTGCTGCAGCCCAGTATTTAGTAAAAATATCTTCAGAGAATATGGAAAAATTAGATAATGATTATGTGGATATTTTCATCAATGGAAATATAACTCCGGGATTTATATGGTCAATACCATTGGAGGATAATCTACTTCGAGTCGGTATGTTTTCTAAATATGAATACAAAGTGGAATTGGATATATTAAATGATTTTCTTAATTGTGTAGGGGATTTTAAAAATAATAACCTTGATTTTGATGATTATGAAATTGTTGAAAAGTACTATGGTATAATACCTGTTTATCAAAAAAATAAAGTCCTCGTTAAAGGTAGGGCTCTTTTAATTGGTGATGCTGCAAGTCAAGTAAAACCTACCACTGGAGGAGGGCTTATTTGTGCATTCAATTCTTTAGATATGGCATCTAATATTATTTACAATGTAGTTAAAAAAGATGATATTGGTCTTTTGGAAAATTATGCTGATGAATGTAAGAATTTATATTTTGATGAATTTTCTAATGAGATAAAGGTTCATAAAACCTTAGGTATAATGTCTGATAGAGGTTTTGATTATTTATTCAAAAAAGTCAAAGAAAATGATGGTGAGAGAATCATATCCGAATATGGTCATATGGATAATCAGTCAGTATTAATTAAAAAATTCATAAAAGAAGGTTTGTTATATAAGATTACACACAAATTTTTTAAAAGTAAAATCAGTAAAATATGGAATAATTAGTTTATTTTACAATTAATTATTAACAGTTCGAGTAAGATTTGTCTGAATACAATTTAACATATTTATCATTAAGATTTTAAACATTTATTGGATTTATCATTTATTATATTATTAACAATTATTTATTTTAGATTATGGGGAAATAGTATGGAGTTATTTTTAATTCAATCACAGGAACATGAGTCTTTACCTATTGCTGAATTAAATGCAGTTATTGAATCTGAAAGATTTGATTGTAAAGTTAAAAGTTTACGTTCTGGATTGGTTGTAGTTGATTCAATTGATAAAGATGATTTTGATCATGTTTATCGAAGATTAACAGAACGTTTAGCATATACTCATCAAATAAATCACATACTTTTAAAAACCAATCTGAAAGATTTGGATAAAAAGATATCTAGTCTTGATTGGAATAGTATTATTGAAGACACTTTTGTTGTTAGGGTTAAAACATATGATAGTGATGCTGATGTTGTAGCAATTGAAAGAAGAATTGGTGGATTGATTTTAGAAAATTCTAATAATTTAAAAGTAAATCTTACAAAAGCCCATATTACCATACGTATAATTGTTTATAAGGATGAGGTTTATCTTACAAGTGAAGATTATATTTTAAATAAAAAATATTTCCAGGATTTCAAACCACATAAAAGACCATTTTTCCATCCAGGTTGTATGTCACCAAAACTTGCAAGATGTATGGTTAACTTATCAAGGATTAAAGAAGGTCAATTATTGTTAGATCCATTTTGCGGAACAGGGGGAATGCTTATGGAAGGAGGTCTCATTGGTGCCCGTGTGGTAGGATCTGATATTGATTGGAATATGAAAAATGGTTCGGCTATTAACTGTGAATATGCAGGTATTAAAGATTATAAAACTTATAAAGTTGATATTAATGAACTTAAAATGTATGAATTGTGTGATGCAGTTGTAACAGATCCTCCTTATGGTATCTCCACTACTACTGGGGGCAGAGATGGTTTGATTTTTAAGGACTTTTTACTTGCAATTAAAAGAAACATGAAAGATGATGCTCTTTTGGTTATGGCAAGCCCACATTTTCTTGATATAGATCAGTTCTTAGTTGAAGTTGGTTTTAAAGTTTTAGAAAGATATGAGATTAGAATGCATAAAAGTTTAACTCGAATTATTTCAGTTATTGCTCAAGTTCATTAAAAATACTAATTAAAGTTCTCTTAAAGGATAACTATAAAATTTATTATAAATCAATCAGCAAATTCAAAAAATAGTGTTTTAATAATAATATAATAAATTTATAGATAATTTTAATTTATTCATTAAAAAATAACTATAAAAATATTATACTATTATCGTTTTATAAGTTTTTTTGAAAGATTATGGATAATTGAATCATAATCATATTAGTTTTTAATAACTAATTGTTTTTATCCTTTTATTTTGAATTAAGATTAGATTAATTCATATTATGATTTCAATATCCAGGTCTTTCTATTTACTTCTAATAAAAAGCTGGTTTTTATCAGTGCCTTACAATATTAATTTAATCGGGTTCTAATTAAATTTTTTATATTATAAGGCATAAAAAATAATTTGTGAAATTGTATATAAATATACTTCTATAATTTTGTAAATGGTTAGTTTAAAGAATATTGTTCGTATATGTATGAATTATTTATTCGACAATATTAAAATAAGTAATTTTAATTTAGATTTTAGATGATTAAGTTTATTTAAGTAATTTTTATATAAATTATTATCTATTCTAAAAATATATTATTGAGAATTAACATACTTAAAGGAATATAAATAGATTAAATTCATTTTTTAATTGATAAAATTTTTAATACAAGTGGTCAATATGAAAATAAATATATTAGATACAACATTGAGGGATGGAGAACAAACTCCTGGAGTTTCATTAACTTCTAATGAAAAATTAAGGATTGCTCGTGCATTAGATGAAATTGGTGTAAATATTATTGAAGCAGGTTCTGCAATTACTTCTGAAGGGGAAAAATTAGCTATTCGC
>CAYQMW010000014.1:17854-23763 GCA_964418715.1 uncultured Methanobrevibacter sp.
CATCTCAAGGATTAGATGCTGAAATTGCAAGTTTCGCACGTTCAATCAGAAGTGATATTGATGTCTGTCTTGATTGTGGGGTAGATACTGTTAATCTTGTTGTTCCGACTAGTGATATTCATATTGACTATAAACTCAAATCTAGTAGGGCAAAAGTTCAAGAGGAAATGGTTAAAAATATTGAATATGCTAAAGATCATGGTTTAATTGTTGAGTTATCAGCAGAGGATGCAACTAGGACGGATTTAGATTTTCTTATTGAAACCTTTAAATTAGCACTTGATGCAAAAGCGGATAGATTATGTCCATGTGATACTGTAGGAGTACTTACCCCTGAAAGGTCCTATGATTTCTTTAGTGAGCTTTCCAAATTAAATGCAAAACTTAGTGTACATTGTCATAATGATTATGGTCTTGCTGTTGCAAATTCCATACAGGCTATACGTGCTGGTGCAAGTGAAGTTCATGGAACAATTAATGGAATTGGTGAAAGGGCAGGTAATGCATCATTGGAGGAGATAATTGTATCATTAAACAATCTCTATGAAGGTGAATATACTACTGATATTAAAATTAATCAATTGTATAATACTTCCAAACTTGTTTCACGGTCAACTGGTGTTTATCTTCAACCAAATAAGGCAATTGTAGGTGAAAATGTTTTTGCACATGAATCTGGAATTCATGCAGATGGTGTTATTAAAAATGCATCAACATATGAATCCATTACTCCTGAACTTCTTGGAAGACGTAGAAAATTTGTTGTTGGTAAACACACAGGAACTAAGGGTTTAAACAATCGTTTAAAGGAATTAGGTATAGATGTAAATAAGGAACAATTAAATGATATCTTTAAACAGGTTAAAGACTTTGGAGATAAAGGAAAATGTGTTACTGATGTGGATCTTCAGGCTATTGCAGATAATGTCTTAGAAAAGGATATGCAACAAAAAGTAAACCTTGAAGAGGTAACAATTGTCTCTGGAAATAAGATTACTCCAACTGCATCTGTAAGACTTAAAATTGATGAAGATGAAATTTTAGAAGCAGGCATTGGTTTAGGACCTGTTGACGCTGCGGTAAATGCTGTAAAAAAATGTATTAATGAATTTGCAGATGTTAAATTAGATGAATATCACGTAGATGCAATTACAGGAGGTACTGATGCACTTATTGATGTAATTGTTAAAGTAAGTATGGGTGATAAGGTCATATCTGCAAGGGGAACAGATTCTGATATTATTAATGCAAGTGTTGAGGCATATTTAACTGGAGTAAATAGATTACTGGAAAGTGAAGATAATTAGAATTTTTAAAGTACTTGGAAAATTGGATAAGGAGGAAATATTTTGGATAATATAACAGACAATATTCAAATATTGGGTTATAAAGGTGAAATAAAAAATATACCTGAGGTCTTAGATAATGTCAATAAGATTAAAGATCAATGTTGTGATGCTGGTGTTATTCAATTGATGGATGCAAGGGCTGTTGGAGGTAAAAAACATGTTCTTCATGGTACCATCCAGGCTATTCAAGCATTTAATCGAGGTACTAATTTAGCTAATGATTTGGGTATTGAGATTTGTATTAGAATTTCAGCACAAAGGCAAATTTCTAAAGCCCTTAAAGTTCTTGGTTTATATGAAGGTGAAATGGACATATGCATTGTAATGATTGATTGTCCAGATTACTTTGTAGACCAATTAAATACTATGTTTGAGAGAAACGATAGTGTATTTGAAGAGGATATTCAATATTTAAAAGAGGTATATAATATTTCAGATAAAGAACTTGAATCCATATATATGGAGGACTTATTAATTGACAAAACTACAAGTTTAATAGTTGAAGTATAATATTTTCTAAAAATAATAAATTTTTTTCTAAAAAAAGTGAATTAAAACTTATATTCTGGGGTTATTATAATGGAACTAAAATATAAACAAGCAAGTCTTGAAACTAAAAGGATTATGTCTCGTGTTGCAATTGGAAAAACACCTCTTGAAGATAAGGATATTTCATTTAATGAAATTGCTGAATATAGAATATGTGATGCAACAAATCATAAATATGCTAAATTAACCAATAGTGGAAATGGGGCAATATTCATAGCTTTATCTTCAATTACAGGTTCTGTAATTGTACCTGACCAGGGAGCATGGCATGGGTTTAAACAAATTACTAAATTTTTAAATAAACCTCTTATAACAGTTAAAACCAATTTAGGTTTAATAGATTTCGAATCATTAGAAGAAACCATTAAAAGTCTTGATAAAGATAAAAGAAATGGATTAATTCTTACAAGTTTTGCAGCTTATACAGCAGAGCAGAATATTAAAGAAATTTCAAAGGTCTGTAAGGAAAATGATATTATTTTAATTGAAGATGCTTCCGGAGCAATATGTGATTCTAAAGGACTACTTGCTAATGGAGATTATTCAGATATTATTGTTTGTTCTACAGGTTCTCCTAAAATAGTTAATGTAAATGATGGAGGATTTTTATCAACTAATGATGAGACTATTTTTGATGAAAATAAAATTTTACTTAATTCATTTAAATCAAATGAAATAACGGCAAGTGGTATTGCAACAGAACTTGGTTTTGCATCTAAAAATCTTGATGATTTGATTGAAGCCACTAGTGATCTTAAATCCAATCTTGATAATATTATTCATCATGATATGAGGGGAATTAATCTGATTTTAAAATCAGATAATCCAAAGGAATTGGCTACAAATCTGAAAAATGAGTTTAAATTAGATAATCATAGTATGATTACTAGATGTCCTAATTATAATAGACTTAAAGAAAAAGCAGTAGCTATTGAAATTAAAAATTTAGATTATTCTGAATTAAAACAAGAAAATCTTGACGAAATAATTTTTATAATTAATAAATATTTATAATAAGGATAAATTATTTAATTTTATTTTTATTAGTTGTACGTTTTTTTTATAATGTGGTCTGCTTATATATTTCATTGATTTAAATTGCACTAAGTGGGATTTTCTTTTTTAAAGAAATTATCTAATGTAGTTTGTTTTGTATGTAACATTTCATTTAGTAATGTACTTGTTTTAATGTACCTGCTTAAAGGTATTTTAAAGTTTTGAGCTACATATCTAACTGCTGATTTAAGATCTTCAAATTCTTTATATGGATTTTCCATAGCTTTTCTCATATTTTCACGAACATTAAATACACCCATAGGAACATAACCTGTATGAGCTTCTCTTAAAACAAGTAGTCCTGATTGGAGTTTCATTTTATTTAAAGCATCTAAAACAACCATTTTACTGGTATAGTAACAACCACCAACTGTTGAATATTCCTTTTTATCAGTATTTGTTTCATAATCGGAAAATATTAACTCTTCATTTTTTCTAACCTTATGAAATGCTTCTATCCATTCATATTGCCATTCAGTTGGTGTTAAGATTATTCCATAATAATTATTTAAGTCTTCATTTTCATATACTCTATATGTATCTAGAATGTTATGTTTTCTAACCTGTTTAAGTAGAGTATCTGCAAGTGATGAGTCAACAGCTGTAATGGACCATCTTGTCGGTACTAATTTTCTGTTTTTTCCAATTCCAAATGCTCCTACTGAAAATGCTTTTTGAATTTGTGAGAATGGCACCTCTTTATTATGTAGATTGCTTACAGCATTAGTAGCATTTAAATCAGTATCATAATAGGATTTTTCAAGTTGTCTGTCCCATTTAACCGCTTCAATATCGAAATTTTCAAGAATTGCACTTGGACCGTGAGGCATTGCTTCTTGTGTAATAGATGCGCCTGTAGGTCTCTTTTTAAAATTAGCTTCTGCATCGGTAGATTTTGATGCAAGTGAAATGTCTTGAAGTTTTTCAACAAAAGGATTATCCAAATCATCAATTTCAATTAATTGTTTACCTCTTACAAGATTCATACGATAATTTAAAATTTCGCTCTGGCTTTTATTTTGATTTAACCAGGATTCAGGAGCATCCATAATAAAAGTATCTCCAAGTTGATTAGCCATCATTGGTCCAGCATATACTTTGGGATAGGACCAACGGCCAATAAATACTGATGGAGGAGTACTGCCTTCAAGTTCACGGCCTATTTTCACTGACTTCATATGAATATCTTTGGTTAATCTTTCAAGATAAGCATTTTTTGAAGTTCTCTGGTTTCTTCCTTTCATAATTTCATTAAGTTAGCATTATTCAATAAAAAAAGTAAAATAATATAGTATTTAAAAGACTATACTTGCCATAAATAATATGCATAAAATAATCAAACCAAAAGAGCATATTATGAGTAAAAGTAAAACAATTAAAAATACTATTTCTCCACTAGTAAATTGTCTTCTTACAGGGAGATTGGGTTCTGTTTTATACCATAGGTTATTAATAGATTCTTGGATATTACAAATTGTCCAAATTGGTCCGATAATTGGTATAAACATATATATTAAGGTATTTAGAATTGAAGAATATGATTCAATTTTCTCTTCACGGATTAACTTTTCATAGTCATGTAATAGTAAATAAAACATGAACCATCTAACAACAGGTATAATAAAACCAATAGTACGTAGTATAGGACTGATATTTCTATTAAACCTTTCTTTTAAAAGGGAATTATTTTTATAGTACCACCAAAGAGTATATAATCCTCCACCAACAATCAAAAGAAGAAGCAATCTTCTAATTACAAGAACATCGGAGTATACTATCTCATCTTTTGCTTCACCTGCAACTTTATTTTCTCCACTTGCAACTGCTTGATTTTTATGTTCTATAATTTCCTTTTGAGAGGATTTTTCTAGTTCCTGTTTATGTTCAGGGGATACATAACTATTTAATAAATGATTTCTTGAAATATTGTCTTTATCTTGCCATGTGTGGCAGTGTGGACATTTAATTGCATAAATGTCAATTGATTTTCCACAATTTTTACAATATTTTTCTCTTGCACCGTGCATTTTATCATTCTTCAATTTAATTTTATAAGTTTACGTTTATTTCAATGGAAAATATTTTTCTATTGAAACAAATTTTAGAGAAAAATCTCTAAAATCTAATTTCTTTTTTAATAAAAAAAATTAAAATAAATGTTTTAAATTTTAAAATATTTAAGCAAATTCAATAGTACTAGGTGGTTTGTCACTTATTGAAAGTGAAACATGTGTTACTTCAGATATTTCTGAAGTGATTCTTCTAGATATTGTTCTTATAAGTTCCCAAGGTACTTCAGGTACATATGCAGTCATTGCATCAAATGATGCCACCATTCTTACAACCACTAAATATCCAAAGTCTCTTTGATCACCTTTTACTCCAGTAACTTTAGTATCTGTTAAAGCAGCAAAGTATTGCCATAATTGCTTATCAAATCCAGATTTTTCAACTTCTTCTCTAACAATTGCATCTGCCTCTTGACAAACTTTAATCTTGTCACGAGTTAAATCTCCAATTACTCTTACAGCTAAACCTGGACCTGGGAATGGTTGGCGATGTATAATTGTATCAGGTAAACCTAATTCGCTTCCAATTTCTCTTACTTCATCTTTATATAATTCACGAATAGGTTCAACTACTTCTAAAACCATACCACTTGGAAGTGCAATATTGTGGTGAGATTTAATTTTACCTTTTGTTTCAATCCAATCTGGAGCAATAGTTCCTTGAACAAGATATTTAGCTTCAATTTTTGAAGCTTCTCTTTCAAATACATCTATGAATTTTGCACCTATGATTTTTCGTTTCTCTTCTGGATCTGTAACTCCACTTAGAGCTTCTAAAAATTCATCAGATGCATCAATATAAACGAAATTTAATCTATCTTTAAAGGTGTTTATAACTTGTTCAGCTTCACCTTTTCTGAGTAATCCGTGATTGACAAAAATAGCA
>CAYQMW010000015.1:0-23091 GCA_964418715.1 uncultured Methanobrevibacter sp.
TCTTGATTGGGATGCTCGTGATTTCCATGGTTTTGCTGTTCCAGGTATGACATATAACTGTTATCTTGTTTTTGGGGATGATAAAACCGCATTAATAGATAATGTTGATAGTGGATTTTTCCCAGAATTTTGGGCTAGAATAGAAGATGCATTTAAACAACAAGGTTTAGATGAGGTAAAAATTGATGTTTTAGTTCAAAACCATATTGAAAATGACCACATCGGTTCTGTGCCTGAATTTTTAGAAAAATGTCCTGATGTAGAGTTTTACTGTACTGCTGTTGCAGTTGCAGGATTAAAAAAACAATTTCACTGTTTAGATAATCAGGAAATGATTGCTGTTAAAACGGGTGATACTGTAGATTTAGGAGGTAAAACCTTAACCTTTGTAAATGCTCCTATGCTTCACTGGCCAGATAGTAACTTTACCTTATATAATGAAGGAGGAATCTTATTTTCCAATGATGCATTTGGTCAACATGTATGTGAATCTAAAAGATTTGACTCAGATAAGTCTGATTCATTTATGGAATTACATACCAGAAGATTCTATGCAAACCTAGTATCATTATCCTCTATGCTTGTTGTTAAAAAAGTAGAGGAAATGACTGAAGCAGGTTATTTGGATAATGTTAAAATGATTGCTCCATGTCATGGTCAAATTTGGACTAATCCTCAAAGAGCTATTGAATTATATGCTAAATGGGCTACAGGCCAATGTGATGAAAAAATAACAGTAATATATAATACTATGCATCATTCTACACAAAAATTGGCTCATGCTCTTTGTGAGGGTATTATGAGTGAAGGTGTCGAGGCTAAAATGCACTTTTTACAAATGAGTCCTGAAAGTGATGTTTTAGCTGATGTATTAGACAGTAAAGCTATTGCTCTTGGTGTTCCAACTATGATGAACAATCCATATCCAAAAATTGGAAACTTAATGTATTACTTTGATGCTACTACTATGGCTAGAATCGGATCTGGTAAAAAGGCTGTTACCTTCTCATCAAAAGGATGGGCTGGAGGCGCAATTAAAAAACTTAATGCTTCCCTTGCTGGTGCAGGATTTGATGTTTTAGAAGAAGATTCTCTTGATATTAAATTCAATCCAACAGATGATGAGTTAGATCAAGCATATGATTTAGGTAAAAAATTAGCTCAAATAGTTAAAGATGATTAATTCTTTAACTTAATTTTTATTTTTTTAATTTATTGAATTTATTTAGTTATAATTAAAATATAGTTTTATAATAAAAAATCTATAACTAGACTTATTTTTTAATTATTAGAATGGATAATCTATTATATCATATTTTAATTAATATTTTCATAATTTAACTCATTTTCCAACAAGTATTTAAAATGTTAGAAAGATATTTATATAAGCTTAAACTCATTAATTAATAATAAACTATTTGTTTATTTTTCTTTTTAATTTAAATAATAATTATTATATTATTATAATTACAATTAAAATTTTATTTTTACGCTCTCTTAAGAGCCCTATGAAAAATATACTTAAATCAAGTTAAGGTGATATGATGGCAAATAATACGAATCAACCAGTGGTTATTCTACCTCAAGGAACTCAAAGATTTAAAGGTAGAGATGCACTTCATCAAAATATTTATGCTTCTAAAATTTTAGCAAGTATTGTTAGAACTACTCTTGGACCAAAAGGTCAGGATAAAATGTTAGTAGATAAAATGGGTGATGTTGTTGTAACAAATGATGGTGTTACAATCTTACGTGAAATGGATATTGCTCACCCTGCAGCAAGAATGTTAGTGGATATTGCTAAAAATCAGGAAGATATTGTAGGAGATGGAACTACTACTGCTGTTATTATTGCAGGAGAATTACTTTCACAAGCTGAAAAATTATTAGATCAAGGTATTCCTGCTCCAATTATTTTAAAAGGTTATCAAGATGCAGTAGAGGAAACCTTAAATATTTTAGAAGATATTGCAATTGATGTTAGTGATGATGAAACATTAAGAAAAGTTGCAAAAACCGCATTGACTGGTAAAGGTTCAGAATATGCTAAGGATAAATTGGCAGATATTGTTGTTGAAGCATGTACCAGTGTTGTTGAAGATGGAAAAGTCAATAACAAACATATTAACACTCAAAGAATCAATGGGGATTCAATTGAACAGTCTACTGTTGTTGACGGTATTTTAATTGATAATACTCCTGTTGACCCTAAAATGCCAAGAGATATTAAAGATGCTAAAATCGCTCTTTTAAAATATCCAATTGAGATTAGGGATTTAAATACTAATGCTAAAATAGATTTATCTTCACCTTCTGCTATGAATGCATTCTTGGCTAATGAACAGGAAATGCTAAAAGATTTAGTTAAAAATCTAACTGACGCAGGTGTTAATGTATTAATGTGTCAAAAAGGTATTGATGAGACTGCTGAACAATATCTTAAACAAGCAGGTATTGTTGCATTTAAACGTGTTAAAAATACTGATATGGAAAGATTAGTATATGCAACTGGTGGAAAAATAGTTCTTGACGTTGAAGATTTAAGTAGTGATGATTTAGGTCATGCTGGTCATATTTACACTGAAAAAATATTCGACCAGGAAGTTACCTTCTTTAAAGATTTAGAAGATCCTAAAGCTATTTCTATTATTTTAAGAGGTTCAACTAGACATATTACTGGTGAACTTGCACGTGCTATGGATGATGCTATAGGTGTAGTTTCTGCTACTATTGAAGATGGACAAGTTGTAATCGGTGGTGGGGCTCCTGAAATTGAAATTTCAAGAAGACTTCGTTCCTACAGTGAATCTATTAGTGGTAAAGAACAATTAGCTGTTAAAGCATTTGCAAGAGCATTAGAAGTTGTTCCAAGAACCTTAGCAGAAAATGCAGGTTTGGATACTGTTGATATTATTGCAGAACTTATCGGTGCTCATGAAGATTCCAATACTATGGGTCTTGATGTTTACACTGCTGAAGTAGTTGATATGTCTGATGAAGTAGTAGAACCTTTAAGGGTTAAAAAACAAGCAATCTCATCTGCTACTGAAGCTGCACAAATGATTATTCGTATTGATGATATGGTAGCAGCAAATGGAGCACTTAATGCTACTGGTTCAGAAGATGATGGTTTAGATCACAGTGGAATCCCTCATGACGGTGATGGTAATATTACCGGTATGCCGGGTATGGGCGGCATGGGTGGAATGGGCGGTATGCCTCCAATGATGTAATTATCATCATTTTTATTCTTTTTTTTACTATTTTTATTTTTTAATATTTTTTAAGCTCTTTAATCTTATTTTACTCTTTTTTCATTATTTTTACTTTGTATATAAAAGAATTTTATTCAATTTTAAAAAATTTTCTTAAAATTTATATATTATTTTTAATCCATTTTTGAATATTTTTTTAAAAATTGTTAAAAAATGTATATTTTATTATATTTTCCTTAAAAATTATTAATTTGGAATTTTTTTAATAAAATTTTTGCTTAAAATTAGTAATTTTTCTTAAATTTTTTTATTTTGTTTAAATTAAGTGGATTTAACTATTATCAGTCCTTTAAAAATAGTTTTTAATTTTACCTTTCTAAAAATTGTTATTTTTAATATAATCAGTGTAATTTTATCTCAATTTTCAATTATATACAATTATCATTTTATGTTTTCTTAAAAAATAGTATATTTTTTTATATTTTATATGATTGGCTTTATATTTGTTTTTAAATATTTAATTCATACTATTATACTCATAATAAATTCTAATTATTTTCAATAGATTATTCTTATTTTCACTTATTTCAATGGCTTTTATTGTTTATTTTTTATAGAAAACCTTTATATATCATTTATTCATATAAATGATGTTGTAATAAATCTTTTGTGAATTATTTTTATAATTTATTTATAATTTTTCTCAATATCAAATTATTATTTTTAAAAATTATTTTTATATATTATATAATTTATTTCTCTTTATGGGTTTACAAAAGATTTATTACCTCTTAAAAATAAGGAGGTATTTAATGTCGAAGAAATTGGGATATATTGTCTTAATTGGGGTAGTTTTATTATTCCTTGCTATTGGATCTATTTCTGCAGTTGATGCAGACTCACAAAATACAGATTTTGCTCTTGATAGTAGTTCATCTGATGTATCTATCAGTTCTACTTCATCTGATGTATCTGGAGATAGTAGTTTTAATGATAATCAAAAATCTGAACTTAGTAGTGAAAATGGTGAAGTAATGGAATGTGCTACTCAAACTAATTTAAATGAGGCTAATAATTTAGATGGGAACATTATCTCTCAAGATGAATCTGGTGAGATAGTATCTAATGCTACAGAAATAAAAGCAACCAATACTGTTGTTACTACAACAGCAGGGGAGAGTTTCACTGTAACATTAACTGATATTAGTTCTAATTCAAAATTAGCAGGTCAAGTTATTAAATTCACAGTTAACGGTAAAACTTATAATAGAACCACTAATTCTAAGGGTGTTGCTTCTCTTAAAATTACCAATTTTAAACCGGGCGTATATCCGATTACTTTTAGTTATGCTGGAAATGAATATTATAATAGTTCTTCTGGTAGTGCAAAACTCACTGTTAATAAGATCACTACTAAAATTGCAGCAAATGATTTTAGACAAAATTATGGTGATGGGAATTATTATACTATCAGATTATACAGTAATTTAACAAGTAAAATTCCAAATAAGAAAGTCTATTTTATAATTGGTGGTAAAACTTACACTAAAATTACTAATGCTAATGGAAGGGCAAGTATTAAGATTAACTTAAAATCTGGAAGACATACTATTAAAATTAAATTTAAAGGTGACGATAATCATACAGCTAAAACTGTAACTAAAACTGTTGTTGTTTACAAAAACAGTACTAAATTGGTTCCTCAAAGGTCTATAAAAACCTATGTTAAAGGAGAAAGATTTGGTCTTTACCTTAAAGATATAAACAATAAAGTCATTGCAGGTAAAAAGATTAAAATCACAATTGGTAAAACCACTTATACAAGAACCACTAATGCAAATGGTTTAGTTAGTGTTCCTTTAAATAATATGGGTACATTTAATGTAAATTATAAATATGTCAATACTACCAATTCATTTATGTCTTCATCCGGTAAGCGTAAGATTTCTGTTGTTAAAAATTCAACTTCACTCGTTGCGCTTAATAGAAATGTTGTTCATGGTGCAAAATGTAAGTATTCTATAAGGTTATTGAATGTTTATGGTCAGCCTATGGCTGGAGAGAATATATCTGTAACTGGAAATAGCCATAATTATAAATTGACTACTGATAATAATGGTTATGTTTATATTAATTTTACCTTAACCACAGGTACTCATACTATTAAGTATTCATATAAAAATGCTAATCCTGATTTATCAAGTTCAGGTTCTAAAACCATAACTGTAGTAGCTAATAGAACCTATATATCTGGTTCAAATATGGCTATGATTGGGGGTGTGGCAAAAACCTATTCAGTCACTTTAATGGATCAATTTAAAAAGGCACTTCCAAATAAAGTTGTTACAATTACAGTTGATGGTAAAACCTATACTGTTAAAACTAATGATAAAGGTGTTGCAAGCCAATCTCTTAAATTAACTTCAGGTACATATACGATTAAATTCGCTTTTGCAGGAGATAGTCAATATCCTCCAGTAAACAACAGCAAAACTCTCACGGTTTCAAGTAGTGCTAACACTTTTGCTGTTTATCTATTTGGAGTTAATATGAAAAGGGTTAATTTAAAGACTCTTGCATCTTATGGTGTTGGAAATATTTTATTAAACTATTATGCTATTGAGTATTGGGGTAAAACAGATGTCCTTAGTTTTATTTCAAATGCAAAATCATATGGTATAAAGGTACATATTTGGATGCAGTGTTTCTATAACGGTAAATGGGTTAATCCTTCTACATGCGGTGCATCTTATACTAATGCTGTAATTAAAGAAGCAGTAACTTATGCTAAAATGTCAGGTGTAGCAGGTATTCATCTTGATTATTTAAGATATCCTGGAACTGCATATAAATATTCAGGTGCAACAAATAAGATTACAACATTTACTAAAAACTTGGTAAATGCTGTTAAAGCAGTTGATAAAAATTTAATGGTTTCTGCTGCTATAATGCCTGAGACAACTGTTAATGCATATTATTATGGTCAGGATTCAAGTCAACTTGGAAAATATTTGGATGTAATAATGCCTATGGCCTATAAAGGTAATTATGGTCAAGGTACTACTTGGTTAAAAAACACTGCTAAATATTTCGCATCCCATTGTGGTTCTGCACAGGTATGGCTTACCTTACAGACTTATAAATCTGACAGTAATACTAGAAAATTAAGTGCTTCAGAACTTAAAACAGATGCACAAAGTGCATTAAATGGTGGAGCTCATGGTGTTACATTCTTTAGACATGAATATACAAATTACTTTAAAATGAGTTCATTGAAATTTAAATCTTCATCAACTAATGCTGTTGTTGGGGCAGTATCACCTGAAACTAGTAGTGAATCATTTACTGTATCTGATATAGTTAATGCAGCAAATAAGATAAAATCTTATTATGCAGCTAACTCTAAACTTCCTAGTACTGTTCAGATTTCTACTAAAACTGTTACAATGTCTGAATACTTGTATTATGCTTCACTTGCAATAGTTAATATTCAAAATAAGGATAAATCTTCTATTGAAGCTCTTACAGATTCAGTTACAGAGCCAGGCAGTCCTAATTCAGGGGACACTTTATCCAAAGCAAAGTTTAATCAAGATTATTATGTTGATTCAGCAAGTAGGACTTATCAGTATATTTTAAATAATGCTCAAGGTCCTAACTATTCAACTTTAACAAGTACTTCAGGAAATCTTAAAGTATCTTATAATAGTTTGATTGAAGCTTTTAGTAGTATATTATCATATTATGGAACTAATGGAGAATTGCCTGCATATATAAATATAACAAGTGGTGATGAATCTAAACTTCCCAGTTTAGGTTCCAGTACAACTGGTAGTAATGGTAGTATTTCAACTACTCCTACTACCTCATCCTCTTATTTAACCATTGCTCAGATAATCGATGGATCTAATACTGTTAAAACATATTATGCAAAAAACTCCAAACTTCCAACTACAGTAACAATTGGTTCTCTAAAATGTACCATGTCTCAATTTTTATACTATGAATGTTTAGCAATAGTACATCTTAACAATGGAAAATCCACTTCATACAAGATTTCATTAATTAATAAAACTCTTGATGAACCGTCAAGTCCTAATTTAGGAGATGAGATTTCATCTGAATTATTATATAAATCAGGATATGTGGATTCTGCTAACAGAACATATAAATTTATATTAAATTACTTGCAAGGTCCTAATTACTCTACAACTACAGTTGGGAAAGTTTGTTACAATGAATTAGTTGAAGCATTTTCTCGTGTATTGTCATATTATGGTGAAAATAACGCTCTTCCTAATTATGTAACTATTAAAACTGTTTCATCTAGCTCTTCAAGTAGTAATGTTGCTAACACAAGTTCTATAAATGCTCTTGCTCTTAGTTTAACTAAAAATATAACTTCTGCTTATACAAAAGCAGTTACTTTATTTAATTGGGTAAGGGATAATGTTAAATACAGTTATTATTATAATTCACAGCAAGGTGCAGCTAAAACATTAAAACTCAAATCAGGTAATTGTTGTGATCAGTCTAATTTGTATGTAGCATTATGTCGTGCTGTTGGGATAACTGTACGTTATGTTCATGGATACTGTCATTTCTCTGATGGATGGTATGGACATGTTTGGACTGAAGTAAAAATAGATGGTAAATGGTATAGTGCAGATCCTATTTCAACTAGAAATACGTTTGGATCTATTAATAATTGGAATACTAATACAGTAACTATCTATAATAGATATACTAATTTACCGTTCTAGTTAATAATGGTTTAAACATTATTTTATTCTTTTTTTATAATTTTTTTTAATTTTCACTTTTTTTAGTCTTTATTCTCTCATAGATTTTACATTTTTAATTTTTTTTATTTTTATTTTTATTATTATCAAGTGGAATTTTACCAATAATTTTTCTCATTTTTATGAAATTTTTCTATATAATATATAATAATATATTATAGTATTTTTATCAAATTTATAAAAGTTCAATTGGAAAATTAATTATTTTTTCCTCAAATTTTCAAAAACTAGTAAAAATTTAAAATTTTTTATAAAATTTATTAAAAACAGTCAATTTATTAAAAAAACATATTAACTTATGTTATTTTATAATCAATAACTTTAAATAAAGTGATTTAGATTTAAAGTAAGTCAAATATTAATAATTTTAATATAATTAGCTGAATTTTTACTATATTACATCTAATTTACTTAATCTTACTGATATCTAAATGCATTTAACTTATTTCTATAATAAGCCAATTATTGATATTTGTATTATTTTTATTGATTTCTAGTATAATAGTATTATTTTTAATGAATACTATTGAATTTGAGGTTTATTTTTTTATCAATAGGTTTATATACAATTTAAGCAAAAACTTATATCGTAATAAATCTTTTGTAATGGAATTTTTATTTTTTCATTTTTTTATAAAATTTATTTTTAATCATTTTTGTAAAATTTTTCTCTTACAGAAGATTTATTATCTCAATAATCAAGGAGGTTTTTAATGTCGAAGAAATTGGGATATATTACCCTTTTTGCAGTACTTGTTGTTTTGTTAAGTATTGGTTGTATTAGTGCAACTGATGTAGCAGATACAGATTCATCAAGTATATCTGATTCATCTAATGATATGATGGTTGAAACCGTAGAAGATACTGGTAGTCTTGGGGAAGATACTACATTAAGTACAAATGATGAAGAAAGTACTGTCTTAGGGGAGGATAGTAGTTCTAGTAGGATTTTAACAGAAAATGATCAAAAGAATTCTACTGAAGTTAAAGGATCTAATACTAAGATTACTACAAAAGCAAATGAAAACTTCACTGTTACATTAACTGATACAAATTCTAATTTAAAAATTAAAGGTCAAATTATTAGTTTTACAGTTAATGGAAAAACATATAATAGAACTACAAATTCAAATGGTGTTGCTACATTATGTATCAATAACCTTAAAGAAGGCAAATATCCGATTACTTATAGTTTTGCAGGAAATGATTATTACAATAGTTCTTCTGGTAAATCAACCCTTACTGTGGTAAAGATGAATACTAAACTTACTGCAAGTAATATGGTTATGGTTTATTCAAATAAAACAAGATATACAATTAGATTATTAGATGCTAAAAATAATCCTTTAGCAAATAAGAAAATTATATTTAAGATTAATGGTGTTACATATCAACTTACTACTAATGCTAATGGTTATGCAGCTAGGACAATTAATTTAGCAGTAGGTGTTTATAAAACTCAAATAAGCTATGCTGGTGATAATTATTATAATGGTTCTAGCACTTACACAAAAATTACTGTAAATAAAGTTACAACTAAAATTGCAGCAAATGATTTTAGAGAGAATTATGGTGATAAAAATCCATTTGTAGTTAGGTTATATAGTAATTTGGCTAATCAGATAGCAAACAAAAAAATTACCTTTAACATTAATGGTAAAACATATACAAGAACTACCAATAAAAATGGTAGAGCATCTTTAACAATTAGCGGTAAACCTGCTACTTATACAATTAAAGTTAAATTCAACGGTGATTCAGGTTTTACAGCTAAAACTGTTTCAAAAAGTATTGTTATTTATAAAAACAATACAAAACTTACAGTACAAAGAGCTAGTAACACTTTCCTTAAAGGAGAATCATTCGGTGCTTTCCTTAAGGACAGAAATAATAAGGCTGTTGCAGATAAAAAAGTCAAAGTCAGTATTAATGGTAAAACTTATACAAGAACCACTAGTGCAAATGGTTTAGTAAATGTGCCTTTAAATATTAATGCTGGAACTTATAAATTTGATGTAAAATATACAAATACTACTAATTCACTTATGTCTTCTTCATTATCTGGTAAAATTAAAGTTGTTAAAAATATAACTTACTTTACCGCAAGTAATAAGAAGGTAATTAGTGGTACTAAAAATAATTTCGGTGTTAAATTATTTGATGTATGGGATAAGCCTATGGCGGGAGAGAATGTTACATTCCTCTTAAATGGTGTTAAAACTATTAAAACTACTAATGCTAATGGTTATGCATATATTCCATATCAATTAACTACTGGAACCTATAATATTACTTTTTCATACACTAATGAGATTGCAGATTTATGCAGTAAAGGTACAAAAACTATTGGTGTTTATGATAATAAGACTTATATTACAGGTTCTAATATGCAAATGATTGCAAATGTTTCAGCAGTTTATTCAGTTACCTTAAAAGATCAATTTGGTAATGCTATGGCTGATAAAATAATTACCTTAACTGCAAATGGTAAATCAGCTAAGATAACAACCAATGCAAATGGTGTTGCAAGTAAGTCTTTAAGCTTCCCTGATGAGAAAAATTATACCATTTCTTATTCATTTGCAGGTGATAGTGAACATCCTGCAGTTACTGGAAGTTCAAAACTTTTAGTTTATAAAGATCCTACTTCATTTACTATTGATCAAATTGTTGAAGCTTCAAGGAAAGTTGCAGCTTATTATAAAGCTAATGGTACAATTCCAACTAAAGTAACTATATTAAATAAAAATATTACAATGGCTCAATACTTGTATTATGCAAGTCGTGCAATTACACAGATTAAAGAAGGTAAAACATCAGCAATTGCTATTGTTAATGGATTAAGTGAACCTGGAAATCCTTCTGGTGATTCTATATACAGTAATTTAACACAAAAAGGTTATGTTGATTCAGCAAATAGAACTTACAGATGGATTTTAGAAAATAAACAAGGTCCTAACTTCTCAACTACTACTGTTGGTAAAGTTCCTTATGAAAGTTTAATCGATACATTTTCACGTGTTTTAGTTTCATATGGTGATAATAAAAAATTGCCTGCTAGTATACTTGTAGATACTGGAGACTCTAGTGGTAGATCAGCTATTACCTCATCTATTAAAGCATTAGCTCTTAGTTTGACAGATGGTTTAACCTCAGATTATAATAAAGCTAAGGTTTTATTCAATTGGGTAAGGGATAATGTTAAATACAGTTATTATTCCAACTCACTTCAAGGTGCTGCAAAGACTTTGAAATATAGATCAGGTAACTGTTGTGATCAGACCAACCTTTATGTTGCTTTATGTAGAACCATTGGTCTTACAGTAAGATATGTACATGGTTACTGTTACTTCCCACTTGATGGTACTTGGTATGGTCATGTATGGGCTGAAGTAAAAGTAAATGGTAAGTGGTATAGTGCAGATTGTGTTTCTACAAGAAACTCATTTGGTACAATTGTAAATTGGAATACTAATACTGCTACTATTCATAATAGATATACTAATTTACCATTCTAGATAAAATCAAATAATTAATTAAACTAAGAGGTTTTATTTTTTTCCTCTTATCTTTTTTTACTTTTTTTAACATTTCTATAACATTTCTATAACATTTTTTTTAATTTTTTTTATTGGATTTTTTTTATTATTTTTTTTTAATTTTTTTTAGTCTATTTTTTTCTAATTTCCAATATTTTTTAATTATTTATCTGTTTTAAGAAGTCAGTATACATATCTAAATTCAATTAAATTTTAAATTTATTTTCCTTCAATTAAAATGATTTGTCCATTCAGTAAATTCATTGAAATTTTTTTTTCTTTAATATTCTAAAACGATTTTTCAAGTAGAATATAATTAAATTTTATAGATTTTTTAGTTTTTTTAAATTAGCCATATAAACTAATTGTATTTTTTATCAATTTCTTAAAAAATTTTAGACAAATGTCTAAAATTAGTTAAATTTCCCTAAATTAAAATTTTATAGGTAAATATAGGTAATATTTATGTTATTTAATGGAAAATTAGTTATTTTTATTGTTTTACATATTTATTTTACTTATTTTTATATAAATAAGGTTAAAAAATCGAATTTTAATATTATAAGCTCTCAATTAATCATATTTAATAAAATAGTCATTTAACTTATAAATGATTTTTTTATAATATTTGCTAATAATTTTAATTTAATTGTGGTTTTTTAGCTATTTATAGTAAAAATTAGATTATTTGTGCCTATTTTTTAATAATTATTTATCAATAACCTTTAAATAAGAAGTTATAAATAATAAAGACTATATTTTAAAAATTATATTACTTTTTTTTAATATTTTTATAGATTTTAAAAAATGGAGTATATTTTTAAAATATATTAATTATATTATGAGGTGAAAAAATTTCATTGAGAAGAAAGTCGATTTTATCTTTATTGATATTAGTTTCATTAATTCTATGTATCTCTGCAGTTTCTGCAAGTGAGATTAATGATACTGATAGTTCAGTAAGTTCGGTTAATACTATCTCAACAGACTCTAATTTGGAAACTATAAACGATAACGATTTATCTAGTAGTTATAGTAGTGTTAATACTTCAAGTGAATGTGTTTCTACTGATTCTTCTAATACTGTTGAATCAGCAAATTCCGATGAAGGTGATGTTCAAACTGCTTCAAATAATTTAGATGGAAAATCTGATGTTGGATCTAATACGGTTCAAACTTCAAAATCTAATGTAGTTTCAACAAAATCACAAACTAATACAGTTTCCTCAAAAAGTGCTACTGTTGTAAAAGCTAAAACATTAACTAATACTTATTTGAATGGAACCAGCACAACAAAATTTAATGGTAAAAGTTATTATGTTGCTTTGCTTGATTCCAAAAATAATAAACTTTCTAATCAAATAATAACTTTTAAAGTTAATGGAAAAAAAATTACTTCAAAAACTAATAAAAATGGAAATGCAGGTTTTTTAATAAACTTAACTCCAGGTACCTATAAAGTTACTTATTCATTCGCTGGTGATGAAACTTATAAGGCATCTAATGGTTCTAGTCTATTAACTGTTATTAAAAGATCTACTTACCTAAGAGCTTATAGTGCTTCTACTACCTTCACTGATGTTAATAAAGTTCAAATCAAATTAAGGGATAGTAATGGTAATGCTCTTCAAAATCAAACCGTAAGATTTGCAGTTAATGGAAAAACATATAAATATGTTACTAATTCAAAAGGTAATGTTTTTCTTAAAGTAGCCCTAAAACCTGGTTCTTACAAGGTTAAAGTTAGATTCCCTGGTTCAGATATATATTATAATTCAACTAAAATCATAACAGTAAAAGTAAGTAAAGCTGTTTCTAATATTGTTGCAGCAAATGTAAAATATTATCTTTCTGATACTGGTAAAAAGTTCAATGTAGCTTTAAAAAATCTTAATGGTGAAGCATTAACTAATCAGAAAATCTATATGGTTATTAATAAGAAAACCTATATGGTTAGAACCAATAAAAATGGTATTGCATCTAAAAATATAAAATTAGCTGTTGGAACATACAGTGTAAATTATTATTACCAAGGTAGTAAATATTATTTAGGTTCAAGACCTGCTAAAAATGCAAAAATATATATTTTAAAAGATGCTACTAGGTTCCAAGCGGATAATTATAAAATGAATTATCAAAAAGGTAACTATACTGTTAGATTGGTTAATCCTAAAGGTAAACCAATTTTCAATGCAACTGTTACTTTTACCATTGCAGGAAAATCTTATAAGGTTTTAACAAATAAAAATGGTTCTGCTAGTTTAGCTATAAATAATTCAGTAGGTACTTATAAAATTAAATTTTCATATGTAAATACCACCAATAAGAGCCAATCTGCTTCTGATAGTAAATATATTGTTGTCAGAGGTACTAAAACAATTATAACAGGTAAAAATATTAGTTATAAGTATGGTCAGTTTAAACAATTACAAGTGACCTATACAACAGCTAAAGGTAAAGTTTTAGCTGGTACTACTGTTAAATTTGTTGTTGATGGCCAAACCTATACTAATAAGACAGATTCAAAAGGTGTTGCTCGTTTATTTATAAATAAAACTGCTGGTGTATATAATGTAAAATATTCAGTAGGCAATCATACAGCATATGAAGGAGCATCAAATTCTAGTAAGGTTACTATTAAAGGTGGTGTTTTCGCTGCTAAATCATTTCTATGGTATACAAAAATATTAACAAATTATACTGTTAAGTTATTAGACCAAAATGGTAATCCTATTCAAAATGCTGTAGTCAAATTTGATATCGTTAATAGGACTTTTAAAAGAGTCACTGATGGTAAAGGTATAGCATATTTAGGTATTAATCTTGCAAAAGGTGATTATAAAGTTAAATTCACTTATGCAGGTAACTCTACCTTAGCAGGTGCAAGTGGAACAAGAACTATTGTTATTCAAAATAAAATTATTGATGCATCAAGTATAAAGTCACTTGCAAGAACTCTTGTAATTGGAGTAAATGGTGATTATAATAAGGCTAAAACTTTATTTAATTGGGTTAGAGATAATGTAAATTATCGTTACTATAGTAACTCCTTACAGGGAGCTAAAAAGACCCTTAAACTTAGGTCTGGTAATTGTTGTGATCAGGCACGTTTACTTGTATCTTTATTTAGAGAAGTAGGATTAACTGCAAGATATGTTCATGGAAGATGTACATTCTTGGATGGTACTTATGATCATGTTTGGACTGAAGTAAAAGTTAATGGTAAATGGTATAGTGCAGATTCTGTATCTAGAAGAAATTCATTTGGATATAATGCATGGCATCTTGTATTTTTAAGAGCAAGATACACAGATTTACCATTCTAGATAAAATTGTCAAAACAAAAATAAAATAAATATATTTAAGAGATTTATTTCTCTTAAATCCAACTTTTTCTTTTTGTATTTATTATATTAATTTTTAATTATTTTCTTATTTTCACGTATTTTAATTAGTTTTAGCTATTTAATTATTAGTTATTTAAATTATTTCTTGTATTTTTTGTTCTCTTATAGCTATTTTTTATTTTAAAACATTTTAAGTATTTTTATTTATTTTAAAGTATTTATATTTATTTTTAAGCATTTATATTTACTATGGGTCATTGTTAATCCAATTTATATCTTTTTAGATTATTTTTCTTTTTTATAAGTAGTATTCATTTTTAGCTTTTTTATATTTTTTTTCAAAAATTTCAAATTAATTCATGAAAAGATAAGTTTTTAACTATTATTTAACAAATTATTAATGGATTAAAAAATAAAATATTATTATTAATAATTTTTAATTAAACTAAATTAAGAACCAAATATTTTTAAAATTTAAATTATTTAAAAATTCTTAATATTATAAAAAAAAATATTGAGAGGTGTAATGATTATCTATAATAAAAAAGTTTTAATTTCATTGATTTTTTTAATATTCTTTTTAAGTTTAGGTTTTATTGCAGCAAGCGATAATTCCAACGAATTAAATCAGGATTTATCATCAATTGATGCTGATAATCCTAATATTTCTAATTATGGTATGATTTCTTCTGAGTCTTCAAACTCAAATATAAATTCAGATAATTCAAATTCTATTAAAGAGTCAAATATTGATGAAGGGGATTTGGACGATAGTAATATTCCTTCATCTAACACAGTCGATGTAAATGATAATGGGGAGATTATATCTGAAGAATTTCATCAAGAGGAAATAGTTACTACAGTAATTATTGCAGATAATTTCACCAAATGTTTTGGCGGTGGTGAAAAATTTAATGTTTATTTAATGGATAATGAAAGTAATCCTATTTCAGGTATGTATCTTCATCTTAAAATTAACAATAAAACTTATAGGGCTTTAACTGATAAAAAAGGTATGGCTAGTTTTAGTTTTAACTTTAATCCAGCTAAATATTCTGCTGTTGTTTATTTTGATGCTACATCTACTGCCGTATCAGGTACAGATTCTGAATCTGGAAATATTTACTCAAGGATTACTAATTATACGGCTTCATCAGCTAAGTGTGTAATTAGAATCATGGAAAACAAGACTCATTTTACAGTAATTGATACAAATGTTAAAAGGTATACTAATTTCAGGGTTCGTTTACTTGATTATTATAATAATAAATTAGTTGGCGAAAAAGTCCTTTTCTATATTAATGGTAAGTATTCTAAAACTGTTAAAACAGATAAAAATGGTATTGCAAATTTGTATATCAATAAGAAAGGTGGAGTTTACAAAATAACATATTATTATAATAATACATATGCACGTTTACGTTCAAGTGGAACTAGTAATATTCATGTATATTTAATTAAAACTGTTCTTACAGCAGGTAATTTACATTATATTTATGGTGCTAGTAGATATTACAGTGCAAAATTAACAAATGCCAATGGAAAACCTCATAAAAACTTTAAACTAAGATTCTATATTGGATCTAAATCCTATTCAATCCGTACAAATAAAAATGGTGTTGCACGTTTAAAACTTAAATTGAATCCTGGAATCTATAAGATTAAGGTTAAGTTTGCAGGTGATAATACATACAGTCCAAGTAGTCTCAGCAAAACCATTACGGTAAATGGTACATATCTTTATGCTGATTCTATTAGATTTTATCCTAAAACATATCAGAATTATTCTGTTAAAATTAAGGATTTGAATAAAAAGCCCATTGTTGGAGAATATGTTTATTTAACTTATAATTCTTATACATATAAGGCTAAAACGGATAATAAAGGTATTGCTACTTTTAAGTTTAAAACTGCAAAAAAATCTTTAAAGTTCTATATTAAGTATAAGGGTAAAAGTTCACCTCCTATTACTGTTAAAAGGTATATGTTCACCTTTAAGAAACTTGCAAATAATAATGCAATATGGGTTTGGGGTGGAGATATGTATGGAATTAATCTTAAAACACTTAAAAGATCTAATATTAAAAATGTCCTCCTTCATTCATATGCTATTGATGTTTTTGGTAGAAGTAAAGTTACTAAATTCATTAAAAGAGCTAAAAAATATGGTGTAAATATTCATATTTGGATGCAATGTTTCTATAATGGAAATTGGATTAATCCGTTAAAATGTGGTAAAAATTATCTTAACAAAATCATTTCCAGAGCTAAATATTATGCCAGAATTCCTGGTGTTGCAGGTATTCATTTTGATTATTTAAGATTTGGTGGAAATGCCTATGAATATAAAGGTGCAACCGAAAAAATTAATTCATTTACAAAAGATATTACTGAAGCTATTGTAAATGTTAATGGTCGGTTAATCCTATCAGCAGCTATTATGCCTGAGAAGGAAGATATCTATTATTATGGTCAGGATTCCAAAGTTTTAGGTAAATATTTAGATGTTCTTGTACCTATGGTTTATACTGGTAATTATCATCAATCCTATAAATGGATAGGTACTATGACTAGGTATTTTAAAACAAATAGTGCTGGTGCACAGGTATGGGTAGGTCTTCAAGCTTATAAATCTGATAATAATCCTAGAAGATTATCTGTTGCTAAATTGGCTAATCAGGTAAATACTGCATATAATTATGGTGCTGATGGTGTTGTTTTATTTAGATTAGGGCTTGTTAATTTCTACAAACTACGAACCAAATAATAATTTGATATTTTTATCTTTTTTTCATTTTTTTCATTTTTTTATTATTTTTTTATATCATCTTTTGATTTTTTTAGTTATTTATTCGCTTTTTTTTTAGTATATTTTTCTCAAATTTTATTTTTTTTAAAAAAAAGTATTACTTTTTGATAGAATTTGCCCATATTAGTAATACAATCAATAGATTTATTAATAAGGAAGAAAAAAGATTTAAGTTAATATAAAAATTTTAGTGGGTTATTTTATGTTTTCAAAAAAGATGAATATTTTATTAATGTTGGCATTGTTATTATGCTTATTTATCATTCCACATTCATTTGCATTAGATCCATCTAGTTCAAATGATTTGTCTATTGCGGATAATTCAGATTCCAATGACTTGGTTATTCCAGATTGTAAAAATGTTAAGGATATAGATGAGGGGGATGTATTATTAGATGATGCTTCATCTAATGGTGCTACTGATAATTTATCCAGTTCTGATAAGGTTTCGGATATTTATAAGAGTAATGAAAGTTCTAATTCTCTTTTAAATGAAAATAATAATTATAAATCTGCTAATGCTCCAAATGATAATGGTGCAGATACTACCAAATCCACTAAAAATATTGATATATTTATAATAAGCGATAACCCAGGAACTAATATTTTAGATGATGCCTTTGAGGAATTAAGTACTATATATGATTTTACTAATATAACTCTACATCTTCGTAGTGGTGACCAGATAAAAGAAATGAATGAAAATGAATTATATAATTTACTTTCATCATGTGATGGATTTGTAGGGGAATGGATAAGTAGTGATGTTGATTCAGTTTTAACAAATATCTTAGGTAAATACCCTGAATTGTCAAATAAAAAATTATTCCTTATTTTAGAATTGCCTTCCGGTAATTTAAACTCTGGTTCAAGTTCTATTAATTTAATTAGAAACAATACCTTAAATAATAAAAAGATTTTTACTTCTTTTTCAGATCAGGAATTGATTTCATATTTTGCAAATACTAAAAGAGGTTTATCATATAATAATATATATAATTATATTACTGTAAATGCCACTATGTTTGACTCAGTTTTCAATCAAATGGTTCTCTATAAAAATATTAATGATAAAGAGAATATGGAAAATCAGATATTATACACCTTAAACTATTTTGGTACTACCTATGATGTTAATGCTCCAACATTTACAGGTTCAAAAGAATATGGAATATACAGGGATAGATGGTATTCCCTTGAAGAATATATTGAAACATTCTTCAATCCTGCTAATACTCGTACTATTGGAATATTAGAAAGTACAATGTATATTGCATCTCGTCAATTACATCCATGTTACAGTATAATTGAGTCTTTAGAATCAAAAGGTTATAATGTAATTCCTATTTTTGCTGCAGGAGGATCAGCAGAACAATTAAAAGTAATGATTGAATCATGGACAAGTGCAAAAACAGATTACTCTGGATTTTTATCAAATTCCTCTAAATATCAAATTTATGTTGATGCAATTGTATCTATGGTTGCATATGGAGTTGGAGGTCAGAATTTCTCAAATGCTACAAACTTCTTTGAAGAAGTAGGAGTTCCTGTTTTTAGAGCTGTACACTCGGATTATGTTTCTAATGAAATGTGGGAATTAAGTTCTACTGGTCTTACAACTGAAAAAAGTGATAAATGGTGGCATATTACCATTGCTGAGACTCAAGGTATTATTGATGCAACCTTTGTTGGTGGTCAAACAAAATATATTTCAAATAGAACAGGGGCACAAATTACAACTTACATGCCTCATGATAGGAATATTGACTTGCTTACAGATAGAATTGATGCTTGGGTTGATTTAAAATACACTCCAAATGCAGATAAATTAATTTCAATTATCTATTATAATTATCCTCCTGGAAAACAAAATATTGGTTCAAGTTACTTGGATACTATTACCAGTATCTATAATATGTTAGTTGTTTTAAAAAGTGCAGGTTATGATGTAGGAGAATTACCTGCAAATGTTTCAGAACTTGAAGATTTGATGCTTAAATGTGGTATTAATGTAGCTACTTGGGCACCAGGTGAACTTGAAAAATTAGCTAACCAATCTGGTGTTATTTTACTTCCTGTAGAGGAATATACTGCTTGGTTCAATTCATTAGATGAAATTGTTAAAATACAAGTTACAGACGGACCAGTTGCTTATATTGGAGAACTTGCAAGACGAGCAGTTGAGTTAAACTATACTGTTACTATTGGAGATACTATTGATGATTGGTATAATCAGGTAGTTGCACTACTTCCTGAAGAAAATGCAGAATTTACAAAAAATGTTTTAACCCATATTGTATCTGCCTTAAAAAATTATACCAGTACTCAAAATCCAGGATATTATGATTTATTCTTAAACTACTTTAATCAATTTAAAAGATTAAATGTTTCAGGTTTAAATGGATGGGGTGAAGCACCAGGTAATGTAATGGTAGTTAACAGAGATGGAATTGATTATTTTGTTATTCCTGGTTTAACTTATGGAAATATATTCATTGCTCCTGAACCTCAAAGAGGATGGGAATCTGATATTGAAAACTTATATCACTGCACTGCTGTAGCTCCAACTCATCAGTATTTAGCAGCTTATTATTATATGCAGACAAAGTATTCAAATGCAATGGTCTTTGTTGGAAGACACGCTACACACGAATGGCTTCCAGGTAAAGAGATTTTACTTTCAGCTACTGATTATGGTTCAGTAGTTGTTGGTGATGTTCCTCAATTATACTTCTATATTGCAGATGGTTTAGGTGAAGCTATTCAAGCTAAAAGAAGAGGTTTTGCTGTAATCATTTCACATTTAACTTCTCCAATGTCTTTTACACATTTATATGGTAATTTATCTGTTGCAGCTAGTTTGGTTAATGATTATATTTCAAATCCAAATAAAAATACTGCTAATCAATTACGTGATTTAATAATTAAAAATGATTATTTTGTTAATTTAGGCCTTGCATCAGCAGATGAGGTTAATAGTATTTCAGATTCTCAACTTGTTAATAAGGTTAACAGTTTTTTAATTGATATGCAGTCTACCTTATATCCTTTAGGTCTTCATGCATTAGGACAAGCTTGGAGTGAAGAAGACCTTGCAAGTACAGTTTCAGCTATGATGTCTTATGATTATGTTATGGATAATGGTCAAGGAGTTTTAAACTTATTTAGTGAACTTTCAAAATACTACTATTCGAAAGGCTATGACCAGTTATCAGCATTTGAAAGGGAATTTGTCCTAAACAAGTCTTATGATATTGTAAGAGCATTAATTTACAATGATGTTGATACTGTAAACACTGTTTTAATTAACCAAAACATTAAATTCAATAATACTGTATTTTATTCTTGTCTGGAATTGGCTAAAAACTATATTGATCTAATTAACTTCAGTGTTTATAATGAATTAGATGCAATGCTTCAGGGATTAAATGGTAAATACATACCTATTGGTGAAGGTGGAGAGCTTGTAATAAAACCAGCAATTCTTCCAACAGGTAAAAATATGTACCAAGACCAATCCTCAGAACTTCCTACAATGGATGCTTGGGAATATGCAAAAACTCTTGCTTTATTGACTCTAATGGATTTAAATGACACAACTGAAAAAATTATTATGGGTATTTGGTGTGTAGAAACAGCAAGAGATGACGGGGCATTAGTATCTGTTGTTCTTTACTTGTTAGGAATGAAACCTGTCTGGACAGACTCATCAAGTGCAGGTTATGATGATGAAGGAAATCCTACTGGTAAAAAAGTAAGAGCAATGCCTGAAGTAATTCCTTTGGAAAATTTAACTCGTCCAGCAGGATGGGATAAAAAGAGAATTGATGTAACTGTTATTACAAGTGGATTGTTTAGGGATTTATACTCATCACAATCACTTTTACTTGATAATGCATATAGACTTGCACTTGCAAGATCATACTTAACAATTATTAATAATAAAACTTTAATGAATTCACAATATGGTTCTCAACTCAAAGATGCTCTTGAAGCTGTAATGGACAGTATCAGTTATTATGGTATTTCCAATGAGCCATTGGATTCTAATTATGTTGCTCAACACTGGATTGAAGATACTTTATACTATTTATCTCAAGGATATAATGAAAGTTATGCTGGAGAATGTGGAATAACTCGTATTTTTGCACCTCCAAATGGAGATTATGGAGCAGGAATATCAAAATTAGTATCAATGTCATGGACATGGAATGATACTAGTGAACTTGCAGATTTCTATCTTGGAAGAATGGGTAATATGTACACTAAAAACTATTGGGGAGATACAAACCCTGTAGTATTCTTAAGAGCTCTATCAAATTCAGATACTATTGTAGCTAGTCGTAACACTAATCAATATGGAGTACTTGATAATGATGACTTCTTTGATTATTGGGGAGGATTATCTAATCTTGTTCAAAATATTTCAGGTAAGTCTCCTAACTTTAATGTATTAATGTATGCTGATAAAAACAAACCTTACATTTCTTCACTAGAGGAAGTAATGTATAAAGAAATTGCTGCAAGATATGATAATCCTGAATGGATTAAAGCTATGATGAAAGAAGGTTACAGTGGAGCTCGTTACATGTCAAATAAATTTGTAAGTAATTTACTTGGTTGGCAAGTAACAAGACCTTCATCAGTCTCTCAAGACTTATGGAATAGAATATATAATACCTATTATAATGATAAATATAATATTGGTGTTAGTGAGTGGTTAAAGAGTGGAAATAATGCTTATTCACTTATATCTATGAGTGGAACAATGCTTACAGCTATTCATGAAGGTTATTGGAAAGCAGATACGGCTACTATTAATAAGATAGCTAATACTTGGGCTCAAGCAACTCTTCAAAATGGTGTTGCATGTTGTGATTGTAGTTGTGGTAATGTTGCAATGATGCAATGGGCTGCACAATATGTAAATCCTGATATTTTGGCACAACTATTGCCTAAATTATATGAAGCAACAAGAAATCCAATATTCCAAAATAATACTCAAGCAACTCAGCCAACAGAAACTGAAACTAACAATCAAAAAGAAGCATCAACTCAAAATCCAGTTGAAGGAACTACTTCCACAGCTACTGACAAGACAAAAACAAAATTCTGCTAAAAGTTCAGAGAACTCTCAAGGTGAAGCAGTTTCAAATGTAGGTGCTGGAAGTGAATCAGTTCAAGCTGGAAGTGCTTTTGCAGAAGGAGCAGATGTTAAAAAAGCAGTTGAAATAAATCCTTTATCTTCTCAATCTGCTAGTGAAGTTGGTTTATCAATAATTGCTGTTTTAGCAATATTATGTCTGATTATGGTAGTAGCATTTGGTTACTTTAGAAATAATGATAATAAAGATCAAGTTCAAGATTTAGATAAATTAT
>CAYQMW010000016.1:0-17869 GCA_964418715.1 uncultured Methanobrevibacter sp.
GATGATTAAGGTTGATGATTACTATTTTATGAAAAAATTTTTCTTAATTTTCTTTTTAGAATTTGGGGAGTATATAATTATTCTTGTGATTATCATTTGTTAATAAATTTCACAGGCAACAAAATTTTTACAGCTTTAAAACCTTTTATTTTATTTTTAAACTCTATATTTATAGTTTTAAAAACTTTTAAGTATTATTAATGTTTAACCTTTTATAAATGAAAAAAGTAATATTGACATTAAATTAACGATTCCGTATTTGGAACTTGAATTCCTTTTCCCGGGGATATAATTAATTAATGCTTTTTTTTTACAATAGATTTATTAGTATTTTAACTGAATGTGAAATATATTTATTCTCTTTTCTTCATTACACCTACAATTATTGTAACACATGGAACGAGTGCAATAAAAATCCAAAATATTGCATCCTTATTTTCACCTTAATTTAGATGAATAAAATTCTATCATAAGAATAAATATATTATTACGGTCACATTAATCTTCCAAAATATTCAAACCTTAATTTTCAAATTAATTTTTTTTTTTTTTTTTTTTTTTTTTTACTAACGAGTGTTAGCCAAAAATATAATTTATTGAAAAATTTTTTCTTAATTTTAATATTAAAAAATTATTAGAAGGTTTTGAAATAAATTTATCCTTTGGCGGAGACCCTAAGATTATTTTTAGGATTCATTTGATGTTTTATTTATTTTGTTCCAATATACAACTAGGATTAAGGTTAAAATTATTACAAATGTTGTTATTAAACTGGATTCTGGCCCAAATGTTCCTCCGCCAATGATTGATTGTGAATTCTGTCCAAATGAAAATAAACAGACCATTTCTCTTCCACTTACATTAAAACCAAATAAATAACCTTGTGTAAAGTTCCACATTGCATGAGCAGATCCACAAACCCAAATATTATCATATTTCCAAATAATTCTGTGAATAATAATCCTACAATGAAAATATTAATCATTGCAATGATACTAATTCCATTATTAGACATATGCATAAAGACAAATAGTAAAGCACTAATTAAAAATCCTATAAAAACACTATGCCTTTTTGAGATATAAGTCATGGCCCATCCACGATATTTAATTTCTTCTGTAAAAGATTGAACAAAAAAACCCAATAAAAATGGAATTCCAAAAATTAATGTAGAACTATCAAATCCTTTAAAACTATACCTGACCTAATAAAAGACCAATACTCACAACTGCTAAAAACATTAGAAAACCAATTGTCAATCCTTTCAAAATGGATAGTGGAATATTATCTTTTGAAAAACCAATACTTCTCAGACTCCATTTTTCAAGTTTAATAGCAACTAAACAATATAAAATTGCACCAATAGCATATGAAAAAAGAATTAATGATAAACTATATTAGGTAGATTTAATGAATTTACTAATACCTCTCCTGCAAACACACGTATTATCATTATAGTAAAAAATATTCCTATGAATATACATATCTCTCTAAAAATAGACATTTCAGAAACATTTTTTCTTTGTTTCTTGTAAAATTTCTGTTGATTCTGCAAATTTAAAAATATTTTTAAACATTATCTCACATACTTAAATATATAATATATTTTATATGGTATAAATGATTGGTTTATTTAAAATCATAGAATTAAATCATTCCTAGAAACTTAGATTTTTCAGATGAAATTTTTCATAATCCTTTTGAATAAATATTCAGGTCAATATACGTTATTTGTTTTCCAATTGCTTGGATTAAATTCTTTAAAAATCATTTGACGCCTTGATTGTGAAAAACCTTATCCCTTCAGTATATGCTCTAGAGCTTCTTTAAGTAAAAATATATACGTATATTCTTTTGAGTCATTTTTTTATCTCTAATAAATCTATTATCTTCTGTAGTATATTTTTTTTGATATAAATCAATCAGATAGTCTAATCTTTGACAAAGTGGTTAAAAAAATACATCAGAACTAACTTATATCAAAAAATTTCAAATCAACAAATTTTTGAAAGAGTCAACAATACATAAAACTTTATTAATATAATATAATAAAGATAAATAATAATTTATTGAAATAGTTATAAAAAATTTCAACTAAAATCATTTTAATAAATTAATTAACTAAATTAAGGAGAATAATTATGGTAGGTAAAAGAATACGTATGGAACGTATTATGAATCGTAAAACAGGAAAAATGGTTGTTGCACCTATGGATCATGGTGTATCCAGCGGTCCTGTTAAAGGAATAGTTGATATGGATAAAACCATTGAACTTATTTCCAAAGGTGGAGCTGATGCAGTACTTATGCATAAGGGTATTGTAGAAAGAGGCCACAGAGGATATGGTAAGGATATTGGTCTTATTATTCACATTTCTGCAAGTACTTCTCTTGCAACAGATCCAAATAATAAAGTACTTGTAACAACAGTTGAAAGAGCTATACAGCTTGGTGCTGATGCTGTATCTATACATGTTAATGTTGGCAGCGAAACAGAACCATATATGTTAGAGGCATTAGGTGAAGTAGCTGAAACATGTAGTATGTGGGGTATGCCACTTCTTGCAATGATGTACCCACGTGGACCAAAAATAACTAATGAACATGATGTTGAACTTGTAAAACATGCAGCTCGTGTAGGTGCAGAATTAGGTGCAGACATTATTAAAACAAATTATACTGGTGATCCAGCTAGTTTTGAAGAAGTTGTTGAAGGAGCATTAGTTCCTGTTATTATTGCAGGAGGACCTAGTGTAGATTCTAACCGTGATTTACTCCAAATGACCAAAGATTCTGTTGAAGTCGGAGGCTCTGGAGTCGCATTTGGACGTAATTTCTTCCAAGCTGAAAACCCTGAAAAAATAACTAAAGCAGTCTCTGAAGTTGTTCACAATAAAATGGATATAGATGATGCTTTAAAAATACTCGAAAATTAATTTAATAAATTTATTTAATACCTATCAATAATTAATGATTTAAATTTACATGGAACTATATTTATTTAATGTTTGATGCCTGTTAATTTAAATTAATTAATATAATTATGGTTATATAATTTTACACTTCAATTTTATTAAGGAGAATCTAAATGGAAAAATTTGCTTGGATTTTAAACCCATTACGTAATTGGGATGATACAAAAGAAATGATTACAACCTCACTTGAATCAGGTATTGACCATATTGTATGTTTCTCATCTGAAAATAATGAAAATATAAGAAAACTTGGAAATATGAAAATCATATCTTCTAGTGAAGATAGTGATATTTATCTTATAGGAATTTCCAGTGAAGGTGATGGAACATTAGAATTAGCTGATGATTTAAATAATTCTAAAGATTTACAGAATGCTAAAAAAGCTAAAAACGGTGGTAAGCTGGTATGTGCTTATGTTGAAATTACTGATAAAAACCATGAACAATTAGCAGTTAAACTTGGAGATTTTTGTGATTATTTAATCCTTGTTGGTAAAGATTGGACAGTAATTCCTCTTGAAAACATTATTGCTGATTTGCAGACTAAGGATGTTAAACTTATTGCTGCAGTTGATTCGGCTAGTGAAGCACAGGTTGCTATTGAAACCTTGGAAATTGGTACTGATGGAGTAATCTTTGAACCACAGGAATTTAACCAAATTAAGGATATTGCAAAATTAATTGATGAGGTTTCCAGTGAATCATATACTCTTCAAGATGCAACTATTACAAATATTAAGGCTCTTTCATCTGGAGATAGGGTATGTATTGATACTACTACTATGATGCATCCTGGAGAGGGAATGTTAATCGGATCCTATTCCAAGGCTATGGTTCTTATTCATTCTGAAAGTTTGGAAAGTGAATATGTTGCATCCCGTCCTTTTAGAGTAAATGCAGGCCCTGTTCAAGCATATGTTATGGTTCCTGGTGGTAAAACCCGTTACTTGTCAGAGCTTGAAGCTGGAGATGAAGTATTAATTGTCAATACTAAAGGTGAAACTAAAAAATCCATTGTTGGCAGAAGTAAAATAGAAAAAAGGCCACTTCTTTTAATTGAGGCAGTATATGATGATGTTAAAATCAAAACTTTGGTTCAAAATGCTGAAACCATTCGTTTGGTTGATGATAAGGGTGAACCTGTCTCTGTTTCTGAACTTAAAGCTGACGATAAAATTAAAATCTATATTGACCAGAAGGCTCGCCACTTTGGAATGAGTATTGATGAAAATATTATTGAAAAATAGATTTTTTATTATTTTGAATATATTTAAATTATATCTACTCTTTTTTATTATTTTTTAATTTTTTCAGGCCTATTGTTGATAATTTTATTAAGTATTTTAGATTTATTAATTTTAACTTAATTTTTTAGAATAAATTTAGTTATACCTAAACATTTATATATTATGAAATCAAATTTAATTATATAATTTAGGTAAACCTAAATTATAAAATTTAGGCATACCTAAATATTTTAAAAATTAAAAATATCTTTTGTATTTTTTTTCTGAAAATTTAATAATTGAAAATTAAATTCAACTAAAAAAATATTAAATATAGTTTAGAACATTAAAATTTTAATTTATAATAACGATTTTTATATAAGTAAGTTAAAATTTTTTTTTTGTCCGGGACTATAATATCTTAAATCACTATTGGATTTTAATTTTTTATTAAATTTAAGAAATTGATATAAAGGAATTATATATTGATATTTGAATATTTTGTATTTGATTAATAATAAATGGAGAGATTTAAATGATTAAAACATTAGATCAATTAAAATATGGTGAAGAAGGTAAATTCATCGCATATGAAGCTACTAACGAAGAAGACATTGAATTAAAGAGGCACTTAATGGGAATGGGTTTTGTTAAAGGTGCTACTATTGAACTTGCAAAAGTTGCTCCATTAGGAGATCCTCATGAATATAAAGTTAAAGGATATAATGTCTGTTTAAGGAAAAGTGAAGCTCGAAACATTAGGATTGATGTTGAATAATTGATTTAAGTTTCATTTAAACTTCTAATTTATTTTTATCCAATTAGAAATTTTTCAAATAAATTAAATTCATAAATTTTATTGAAAAAATGAAATAAATTTTTTTAAGTTGAAATTGTAAATGGAGATTGCATATGGAGAATATAAAAATTGGACTTGCCGGTAACCCGAATGTAGGTAAAACTACATTGTTCAATAATTTAACTGGACTCCATCAACATGTTGGTAACTGGCCAGGTAAAACTGTGGAACAGGCAATTGGTCATTTTGAAGAAGATGATAAACGTTTTGATGTTATTGATTTACCTGGTAACTATGCATTAAGTGCTCATTCTATTGAGGAAATCGTTTCAAGAGATTTCATTGTAGATTAGTAATCTGATGCTATTATTAATGTTGTTGATGCTAATAATTTAGAACGTAATTTGTATTTAACTGTTCAAATGATGGAGTTAAATGCTAATATGGGTCTTGCTTTAAATATGAATAAATTGGCTCGTAAAAATGATGTTACTATTGACAAAGACAAGTTAGAAGAATTACTTGGAATTCCAGTAGTTGAAATAGAAGCTAATAGTGATATTGGTCATGATGATTTAGTTAAAATGATTACTGATTTGAAAAATAATCCAGTTGGTAGTAAGGAAAAGTTAGTTTATGGTAATGAATTAAAACAACATCTTGGTGAATTAGAAGAGGTAATTTCTAAAGATCAATCTTTACTTGATGTACCTTCTTACTGGACTGCAATTAAGTTACTTGAAGATGATGAAATTATTATGGATAAAGTACAGGAATCTTCTAATTCTAATGAAATATTTTTAGAAGTCCGAAAAGTTAAAGACCATTTAAAAGATATTTATGGTGTATCTGCAGAAGAAGTTATTGC
This sequence comes from uncultured Methanobrevibacter sp., assembly GCA_964418715.1. Lineage (GTDB taxonomy): Archaea > Methanobacteriota > Methanobacteria > Methanobacteriales > Methanobacteriaceae > Methanarmilla. The sequence continues at coordinate 5,869 of CAYQMW010000016.1, forward strand.
AAATGCACGTTATGCATTTATTGATGGTTTAATTCAGGAAGCAGTCCAATTACCTAAGGAAGCTAAAAAAACAATGACTGATAAAATTGATAATATTGTTATAAACAGAATCTTAGGTCTTCCTATTTTCTTAATTATTATGTGGCTTGTTTTCCAGGTTACTGTAACAGTAGCAGAGCCTTTCCAAGGACTTATTGAAGAAGGTTTTGCAATGCTAGGGGGTGCTATTACCACTTCACTTGGTGAAAATATGTTATCTTCCTTCTTAGTTGAAGGTGTAATTGGTGGTGTTGGTTCTGTTATTGTATTTATTCCGCAAATAATTCTTCTGTTCTTGTTTTTAAGTTTCCTTGAAGATTGTGGTTATCTTGCAAGAGCTGCTTTTGTTATGGATAGATTAATGCATAAGATTTTAGGTCTTCACGGTAAAGCATTTATTCCAATGATTCTTGGTTTCGGTTGTGGAGTACCTGGGGTTATGGCAACACGTACTATGGAAAATGAAAATGACCGGTTACTTGCAATGATGCTTATTCCATTTATGTCATGTGGTGCAAGAGCACCTGTATACTTAATGTTTGCAGGATTATTCTTTGCAGCAGCTCAACAAGGTAATGTTATTTTCTCATTATATATTCTTGGTGTAATTGTAGCAATTATTGTTGCAGCAATACTTAAAAAGACTGTATTTAAAGGTATGAGTTCTCCACTTGTAATGGAACTTCCAACTTATAAATGGCCTACTCTTAGAGGTTTGCTTATGCACACCGGTGAAAAATCCTGGGGATTCATTAGAAAAGCAGGAACTATTATTTTAGGTGCTGCTATTGTTGTCTGGATTTTAAGTTACTTCCCTGCAGGTGTAGAGTATGGATCTAAAGCTAGTCTTATTGGTTCAATAGGTACTTTCATAGCACCGATATTTGGTCCATTAGGATTTGGTAACTGGCAATCTGCTATTTCCTTATTCTTTGGAATGGTAGCTAAAGAGGTTGTCGTTACAACTATTGCATCTGTTGCAACAGAAGCACAACTTTTAACATTGTTTACACCATTAACTGCATATGTATTCTGTGTATTTGTATTATTATACATACCATGTTTTGCAGTTGTAGGTACTATAAAACAAGAAACCAATGGTTACAAATGGCCATTAATTATGTGTGTAATTACTTTAGTTACTGCATATGTCGTATCCTTTATAGTCTACCATGCTGGTTTACTTTTAGGATTCGGTTAATAAGCGATAAGTAAAAAAATTATTTAGAAATTAATTGGAAATTATGATAATCAGAAGATTTCAATAATTTTTGATTAATTTTTAATAAATTTTTTATTAATATTTTTTTTATAAATATTTTTTATTTATTTTAAAATGTCAATAAATTAAACATAAATATAATTTTAATCATAAAATTAATCTCAAACAAAAATTATCATATTATAATCATATTAACAAATCATATATAAATCATAAGTTTTCAAATGTTTCTGTCAAATTCTAAACCTATTTTGAGGTGAAATGATGGGTTCTAGATCACGTATAATCGGTATTAAAAAATCAAAAAATAATAAAAAAGAAGATGATGTTCAAGAGAATGATAAATAATATTTTTTAAATAGTTTGTGACATTAAATATTTTATTATATTATCATTCCTTGAATGTTAAAAGGAGTCTTAGACTTCTTTTAACTATATTAAAATAACAAATTATTTAAATTTATTATTTATTATTAGTTATTCATTAATTATTTATTCAGTTATTATTTATTCATTAATATTTATTCATTAATTTAGTATATATTAAAATGAGGTGATAAAATGGAATGTAGATTGTGTGGATATGAAATCAATACAAAAGAAATGAGAGAATCATGTCCTCCTCATCAGTGTTCTGGTTGTAAAAGTTGTAATAAAGTCATATGCCCTAGGTGTGGTTATGCTAATGATTTAGTCTATGAAACAGAATTCCAGTTTATCTCTGATTTAAAATCTAAGATTAAGGCAATGCGTGCTACTAAATAACTTTTTTTAATTATTCTTATTTTACTCAATTTTTTTCTTAATTCTAATTTTTATTTAATTCTATTTTTTAGTAATTAATACTTAGTTCTTATTTTTTCTTAATATTCTTATTAAATTTTTATTTTAACTGGTTTTTAATTTTCTGTTATTCATTTATTTAATATTTATGCCTTATTCTTTGTTTTATATCTTATTTTTTCTTTTTTTATTAAAAGATATCTTTAATTAATTCTTTTGAAAAAGAATAAAATTATAATTTATTAAAAAATATTTTTTAAAAATAATTAAAATTTATAATTTTAATATTATTCTTTTGAAAAAATATAAATAAAAGTGTTTATATATAAACTATCATAAGTTTTATAAAAATAATTAAAAAATTGGTTTTTAATATGATAAGAAGGGATTTATACCTAAATCAGTTGGAAGATTTAAAAGATACTAAAACAATTAAGATATTAACAGGTATTCGAAGATGTGGTAAATCTTCCATTTTATTAACATTTATTGAAAAATTAAAAGAAGAAGGAATAAATGAAGGTAATATTTTTTATCTAAATACTGATTCTTTAAAATACGCTGATTTTAATGATTTTTTAAAATTATATGATTATCTCTCTTCCAATATTAAAGAAGATAAAGCCAAATATTACATATTTTTAGACAATATCTCTAAGGTCAAGGACTGGTATAAGGCTGTTGATTCCATAACTGAGGAATTTAAAGATAATGTTGATTTTTATATTACGGGTATTGATGAGGATATTGATGATGATTTAAGGGCCGAGTTAAATTTACCGATTGTAGAAGTAAATGTTTTGCCTTTATCATTTAAGGAATATCTTTTATTTGATAAGCAGTACTGGAATGAAAATCAGTCACTTGAAGAGAAATTCAATGATTATCTCCATTTCGGATCACTTCCTTTAATTTTTGAACATAAAAAATCAGATTCTCTGTTTAACAATATTCTAAAAGGAGTATATACTAGTATAATTGTAAAAGATCTTCTCCATAAATCTAAAATTAAAAATACAATCTTGCTTGAAGAGATATTTTCATTTGCAACAAGTAATTTAGGGGAATATATTTCAAGTAAGAAAATCACTGAATACTTTAAGACGGAAGGTGTTAAAACAACTCCTACAACAGTACTTGAATATTTAAAGTATTTTGATAAGTCTTATCTTTTCTATAATTCTAAAAGATATAATCTTAAATGTAATGTCTATCTTAGAACCTTGGAAAAGCATTACATTGTAGATTTAGGTATTAGAAATGCTATTTTAGGTTTTGAGGATGAAAAGTCACAGGGTGTATTGGAAAACCTTGTATACTTTGAACTGTTAAGAAGGGATTATGATGTATCGATGGTAAAGTTAAACAGCCATACAATTGATTTTTTAGCCATAAGGCCTGATAAAAGACAATACTATCAGATTGTTAAAAACTTAAATGATGACAATATTTTAAATAAAAAAATCAAAGCCCTTGAAGCGGTTAAGGACAGTTATGAAAAAATCATAATTAGTTTTGATAAGACTCATATGAAAAACATTAATGGAATTAAGGTAATTAATATAATTGATTTTTTATGCAGCGAGGATGATTTGTTAGTTTGATTTAATAGGATAATATATTGATTTATTTAGTTTAATTTTAATTTTAAAGTAAATGGTATAATAAAGATTTATTTAATTACAAGAAAATATTGCACAATATAAAACAAGATTTTAGGAGGTGAACAATGTCTGATGTGGATAATAATAAAAGTTTGGACGAATTCTTTCAGTTAGCATGTTCTCTCCTTGAAAATCAACGTATTTCTAAGGCAATGGAAGTTTTTGAAAAGTTACTTCTTGCAGATTATAATCCTAGTTTAATTCTTCCATATATGATTCAAGTTTCTATGATGAAAAATGATTTAAACGGTGCTTTAAATTATATTGATTTATCCTTGGATGAAAATCCTGATGATATTGAACTTTTATCTATGAGAGCATCAATACTTCTAGAGAAACATAGATTTGAAGATGCATTGGATGTGTCCAATCAAATCTTAATTCTTGATATGGATAATGATGCAGGAGTTGAAATAAAGTTATCTGCACTTAAAATGTTACAAAGATTTGATGAGTTAGAGGATTTTATTAAAAAATCAGGTCTTAGTTCAGATTCACTTTTGGAAGATACAGTATATGGCGAAGAGGATCTTGATATAGGTCCAGATGCATTAGATGAAGAGTTTAATAAATTTAACAGTATGGATATAAGCAAACTCAAAGAATTAAACAACAACTCTTACAATAACAGTAATAATCTAAATTCAGGATATGGTTCTAATAATGAAGATAATGGTAATTTAAATGATTTCTTAACTGAGAAGAATGTTTTTATTAAAGCAGATGCTGAATCAAACAATGAAGAAAATGAAGCTAAATTTAAATCACCAAATGAAGTTGAATTTGATAATGTAATCACTGGTGAGAAGGACTTTAACCAGGCAAATCTAGGTTTTATATCTGGAAATGATATTCAAGGCATATTGGATGAGGAAGAAAAAAACAAAACTAATGATGAGACCGAATCAGTAATCAATAATAATGATTTAGACTTGAATGAGAATGGGGATTTAGACTCAAATGATGATTATCTAGAATTTGATGGGGAAAATTTAGAAGAAACTGATTATAATTATGAAATTGATAAAAACATACCTCTTGAAGATTTAAGTTTTAAGACAGCATTTGATGTAAAATCAGATGAGAATAATGATAAGGAGAATAAGCAGAGTCATGAAGATTATTATCTAAGTCCGGAAGAAGATAATACAAATACTAAAATGGATGATTATCTTTTAAATGACTTTTTATCATCAATGGATAAACAGATTTATGATGATTATGGCCAAACAGATGATGATTTTGCTGTTGGTGAATTGGAATTAGATGAAGATTATGACGGTGACTACAATTCAGATTCTGATGGTAGTGACTATAATTTAGATTCTAATGATACTTATTATGACTCAGATTCAATTGATAATGACAATGAAAATAAATTTAATCCAAATATCATTGAAGATAATGGAACTGATATAAATCCAAATAACACTGGAGATAATGAAGAGGATATAAACATAGACCAATTCATTCAGGATTTAGATGAAGAGAGGGAATTTGATTCAACTGCCTTTGATGAGGAAATCGACATGGATATTGAAGATTTATCTGATGTACCTATTTTAGTTGATAATTATAATATTCCTGAAAATAATGACCTGCAGGAAGAAAAGATTGATAAGTATGATGATTTGGATTTAGATGAAATATTTAATTTTGATGAGGACGGAAATCTTATTGAAGATGAATTTGAAGAAAATTCCAATTTAAAACATTTCAATAAAAAGAATAAAAATAATGATGAAGATGAAGATGAGGATTATGGTTTGGACTATGTAGAAGAATATAGTGGTTCAGATTATAAAATTTTAGATAATTCTCAAGATGATGAGAACATTTCATTTGAAGATGAAAATGATGAGGAGTCTTTTGATGATGATTCTCAAAATAGTAAAAATTCAGAAAATCCTAATCTTTCTTTAAAAAACGCTAAAAATAAAACTAATAATGTTGAAGTTCCACTTTACACATCATCTACATTAGATGCTTATTTCAATTTTTCATCTGGAAAATAATCTGAGGAATTTGTATGGATGATCTTTTAAAAGCTTTTGAATTTTATGAAAATCAGCAATATGATGAGGCTTTAAGTATTTGTCTGGATTTGCATAATAAAAATTACAAACTTAATGAAGTTTTACCATTACTGATATATTCTTATCTTGCAAAGGGTGAATTTTATAATTTGGTGGAATATTTTGAAATGTACACTCAATTAAACTTAAGTGATATTGAAATTGACATGTTTTTAGAGGAGTCCTTTTCAATATATGATGGGTTAAATTTGAGTGAATTTGTTCTTAATCTTAATAAAGCACAATTTTTAATTAAATTTGAAAGGTTTTCAGAAAGTATAAACTATTTAGATAAGGCAATTTGTGAAAATCCAAACAATACACAGATTCTAAATCTTAAAGGTTTTGTCCTACTAAAACAGGACCAATATAAGGAAGCTTATGATATTTTTGAGAAGGTAATTTCCATTGATGAGATAAATTATGACGGCTGGAAATTCAAAGCCCAAATATTATTTGTCTGCAACAGGGACACTGAAGCAATGAATGTATTTGAAAAGGTACTTCGCATTAATAATAGTGATTTGTTTATCTGGAGAGAATATGTATCATCATGTATCTTTTCAAAAGAATATGAAAAGGCAATTAGTGAAACTTATAGGGCTTTAGATATTTTTAAAGACAATATTGATTTACTTATTGATTTATTTGAAATATATCTGTTTTTAGATGACTTTGACAATGCTAAGATTATTGCAGACAGGATTGCAGATACTTATCCTGATTTGATTGATGAATATTTAAGCGGTGAAAATGAGATTTTAAATAATGATATTATTAGCTTTGTTATAGAGTCAAAACCATATACTAAAAAGAATTCATTTGATAAATTCATAATAGATGATTTTTCATTAGATAATCATTTGGAAAATAATGATTTAACTGAAGAAGAGATGGAAGATATTATTTCAAAAGTAATAGATTCTTTAGATGATAAAGATAAGAATTTAAAAATAATATTTAAAAAAGATATATAACATAATTTATTTTTTAACTAAAAAATATATTTAACTTATTTTTTTTTGCTGAAAAACATTAATCAATATATTTTCAATTATTTTTACAAATTTTAATCAATTTAAAATTTTTCATCTTAAGCTATAAAAACAATAAAATTCATATAAAATTAGTAGATATTAATTTATAAAAATATTTTCTAAAAGAGTTTTATGGGGTATTATGGTTACATTTGAAGAGAAAATTGATGAAGCTCGTAACTATTATGATAATGAACAATTTCACACGGCTTTAGATATTTATAAAGAACTTTATAGGGAGGACCCTAATAATCTTGTTGTAATAAACAATATGGTTTCTACATATGTCAAAATTTTTGATTATAATCAGGCAATTAAATATGCAGACATATTTTTAGAATTAGATCCTAAAAATGCCAATGTATTATATTCAAAGACAGTTGCACTTATAAATCTTAAAAGGTTTGATGAAGCACTTGAAACTATAGATTATGTTATTGAGGTTAATCCTGCTGATTTAAATTCATATACATTCAAATATAAAATTTTAAATGCCCTAAATAAAGAAGATGAAAAAAGAGTCTTTTTTAGAAATTTAAAAAATAATAATCCAAGAAACTTTGCCCGTTTAATGATAGTTCTTGGCTTTTTAAAAGAACAGGGAGATCCTATTACCTTAAAAGAATTTGACAATATGTCTGAGATAAAAATCAAGGACAAGGTAAATGAAATTGTTGATGATTTCTCCTTTTTATATGAGGATATTAAAAATCCATTTGCCATCTATAGACAAAATCTATTTATATTCTTTTTAGAAAACCTTCTTGAAAACAACCCTGGCCTTGAAGAGGTATTAAATTTCATTGCAGATAATAACTATGAAACAGCACTTGTGAAGATAGATGCTTTACTTGATGAAAATATGAACAGACAAACAAGTGATGATGATTCTATAGAATTAAATTATGAAGAGCTAAACAAGGATTTATTGATATACAAGGCTGTAATTTTATTTAATTTGAATGATGAGAAGGATGCATTGAATATTATTAACAAACTTTTAAATGTTGATAAGAATAGTTTGGAGATTTATTCAATAAGGGGAATAATACAGTCTAGTTTAGGTAACTATAATAATGCATCAAGGTCATTTAAAAAAGCTATAGCTATTGATAATGAGATTCCAGATTTATGGATACTTTATATTTACTGTCTATCATTAAATGATAATCTTGATAAGGCAATAGAAGAAAACAGAAAAGCACTAGAAGCAATTCCTGAAAACGAACAGTTGATGGAAATGCTTAATGAAATGAGTTTTGAAGATGATGAGTAGTGCTCTTTATTTATATAGCATCATAAACTGAGTTAAAATAATTAGTTAATTTTACAAAAAGGTATTTTTATGGAAAGTTTAATCGAAAAATTCAATCTTGCAGATTCCTTATACTTAAAAGGTAAATTTGATAAGGCTTTAGATATTTATCTTTACCTTTACAGTGAAGATTTTAGGAAAGTTGATGTTTTAGAGAGGATTGTATGGATATATTTCAATAATTATGATTTTGAAAATGCAGAAAAGTATATTGAAATATATTTGGCACTTGATCCTTTAAATGTAGATATTTTATCTGGAAAGGTATGTATTTTATTTAAGAATCAGGACTTTGCTGAAGCTTTAACTATCTGTAACAAGATGATTGAAATAGATTCTAACTCACAGATTGCATATTCATTTAAACTGTCACTACTTGAAATAATGCACAGGGATTCTGAGAGGGCAGAGATAATTAAATTCCTGAAAAAAGAAAAACCAGATTTATACAATAATCTTAACTTCTTTGACAATCAGAAAACTCTTCAAAATGAATCATCATTTAATGATTTTTACTATAAGGTTGAAGGTCAAAAAACAAATAATAAATCAGATAACCGTATAGAGGATTTTTTTAATGAGATGACCAGTGAGATGACTAAAACCAATGATGATTTGGCATTATATAACTTTCTGATTTCTGATAAAAACGATAAAAACGATGAGTTTAATGCACTCGTATCTAAGGCTAAGAATTTTGCAGATGAAGGAAAATATACTATTGCTTTAGAGTATGTTAACTGGGCATTAGAGTTTTATCCAAACAATATTGAAACATTAATTTTTAAAACATCATTATTGATTCAGATGGGAGAATATGACTCTGCATTATCAACAATTGATTTGGTTCTTGAATTAAACAGAAGAAATATTAGTGCACTGATTATTAAGGGTCTGATTTATATTAGATTAAAAGAATATGCTCTTGCACAGGAATTGTATAAGACTGTTCTTGATGAAAATCAGGATAATCTTTTGTTGTGGCGTCATTATTATATGTCTCTTGCTATTGGTGGTAAAATTAGCCTTGCATATGATGTTTGTAAAGAGGCTATCCTCAGATTCCATGAGGAAAAGGACTTATATAGAGACAAACATTACTTTGAAAAACTAATTAAAAACAGTAAATCAGATAAAGAAACTGAACAAGATGTATATACTGATAAATCAGATGAAGAAATTAGTGAAGACTTCAAAGACAAAGAGATTGATAAAGAAGTAGTTGAAAATGAATCAGATTCTGATTCTGAGAGTATTGATGGTTCACAGTCAAAATCCAGTAAAAAATCCAATAAAAATAAAAAGTCTAAGTCTAAAACAGATTTAAATCAATCACAAGTTACCTTGGATGACTTTTTTTAATATTTAAACTTTAACTTTTTGTTTGTTTTAAAACTTTTTTCTTTTTATTTTTCTCTTATGCGGTATTAGGCAAATCATTATTTTTGCCTTTTAGCGCATATAGACAAATAGGCAAGGCAAGTAATGTAATAAATGATGAGATTAGGTATAGTGGTCCGTAACCTGAACTTGATGATACAAAACATCCAAGTAGTGCTGGTCCAAAGCCCATTGTTCCATCACAGAATATGAAAAATGTAGATAAACCATAAGACCTTCGATGTATTGGGGTGTTTCTTGTTATGATTGCTGTACATGCTGAATTTAGTGTTCCAAATCCAAGTGCAGCACATATTGCACATATTATAACTGTAATGTTTGAGGGGTAAACTGCAATTAAAAAGAGTCCAATTGTTTGGGCAATTATTCCGCTAACACATACAATCTTATCACCACCATTGTCCTGAATTCTACCTGCAAGTGGTCTTGTAACTATAAGACAAACAGAATATATTATGAAAAACCATGAAAATACATTAGTAAGATTTACTTCTGCTGCATATAATCTGTAAAATGATAATATGGATACATAACCTAAACTTGTTAGTGCTGTAAATAGTGAAACAGGTACTGCACCAAACTCTATAACTCTTTCAATACCTTTATAGTTTTTATTTTCATGTATTTTATCTTTTGTGTCATATTTATTGATATCAATTAAAACCATAAAGATTAGTGCTAAAAGTGAGAATATACTTGCAGTAACAAAACAGGCAGAAGATCCTGCAAGATCATATAATAATCCTCCAATAAAAGGACCAAGACCTACAGCTATTGTGGTTGCTAGCATTAAATATCCAAAGGCTTCTGAGAAACGTTTTTTAGGAAGTATTGCACTTGCTATTGTTACAATTGCATTGGCTGATGCACCAAAACCAATACCGTGAATGAATCTAACAATAATAAGTAAGCTTACATTGTCTACAATAAAGTATAAAAGACAAGAGAGAAAATGAATGCTCATAAAAACTAGTGCTATTTTTCTCCAGCCAATTCTCTCTAAAGCATCACCTGAGTATACTCTGGAACATAATCCTCCAAATACATATATTCCAGATACTAATCCTGCAATCGTTGCAGTTGAACCCATACTTGTTGCATGTTCTGTCACTGTTGACATTAAAACATACATTACAAGGGCTGTAAATAGTAATGCTCCAAAAATCAGGAAAAATTCTTTTGTAAATATTTTATCATTTGATTTATCTGTCATTAACTTCACTTTTGGAAATTTAGATTATTTTTTTTCAATCTCTTCTTTTAAATGTTTTATTTCTTCTTCATATTTTTTTAGGGATGCTTTTAACTCTTTTATTTCACTTTTAGCATCAAAAGGTCTTTCCTCAGCATCCTTTTTAATCTCAGCAGCAATCATTTCAAATAGCATTACTCCCATCAATCCTCCAAATATCATTGGAAGATATATTTTAAGTACCATGGGAAATCCAAATGATGGGGGTGTTGCGAGAATAGTCACCAGCATATCAAATCCAATTAATAAAAATACCAAAATAGCAGTTGGGAAAATTTTTAAAAGTTTTCTACCGTTCCAGATATATATTGCACTTGCAATGATTCCACAAATAATTGTTGAAAATAGATGATAATAGGCATTTGTTCCAGAGGTAACCAATAGGGTTAAAGAGGAGATTATTGCTGTAGGAATTCCGATTATCGGACCTCCAAATAGTCCTGCAATCATGACGGTCATAATCCGTATGTTTCCCTCAAAGTTATCAAGTGGCATTATAATCACTGTAGATAATATTCCTAAAATCAAAAAGATAAGCATACATTTGAGTTGGTCTTTTTTATTATATTCATTGGTGATGAGGGCCTTGAAACTTTTAAAGTGAGACACTACAATTAAAACCAGTAATATTATAGCCAAAAGATCTACCATGCTCACATATGGAAGTAAATTTATGGTTTTATTTACTGTAGCATAAAAACAAGCTATAGAAAGGCTTAAAAGACCGAATATTAACAGATAACCAATTTCATATGAGGAATTGCCTCCCAAGGAAATAACATTAGGCAATCTTGAGGTTATGAATGCAAAAAAAAATCAATACAGATGCGATTGTAAAAAGTAATGGTCCGTGTTTGAAAATATAGTTAAATTTGCTTATATCAGAATAAAACACACCTGAATTATAAGATAGCAAATAATACCATAATAGAATATTAGATAAAAATAACACTATAAATACAGCAAGAATCTTTTTATCCATATTCAATTTTATATCTTTCATAAGATTAACACCTAATACTACTTTATGAAAATTATTATAAAAATTTTTATCGATAATTTTCTTAAATATTGTAGTGACACTAAATTTAATTATTAATTAAATGCTTATTATTAGTAAATTTTTACAATACTTATCAACTATATTATGTTTGGTTTTATTAGAAAAATATTGTATTATACCAATTTTTACATAATTCATTAATAAATACTT
>CAYQMW010000016.1:17879-22865 GCA_964418715.1 uncultured Methanobrevibacter sp.
AGTAATCTTTTGGAGTAAATGATTCATGTCTAATTTAGATGATATCTTCAATAAATCTGCAATAAAAAAGGATAATGAAGATAATCCTATGAAAAATCCTGAGGATAATCAGAAAACTACTTCTCATTTTAATCATAATCCTGAAAATAAAGAGGATTTGGACAATATAGATATGGATATGGAAAATAATTCTACTGATTCTAATAATGTACTTGATATTAATTCAACAATTACAGATGAAGAATTAATCAATCTACAAAATGATTTAAAGCTTAAAAATAAATTGTCAAATATATTCAATGAACTGAACAGCGAATATGATGATGATTTTGAATTGAATATCCAAAAGTCCCAGGTACTTGCTGATGTTGAAATGTATCTGGAAGCAATTGGCTATTTAAACAATGGCTTAAAAATTAAAGAGGATCTAGAAACTCAATTTAAAGAAGCACAGTATTTACATGAATTGAATCTAAATCAGAATGCTTTGGATATTATTGACGGTATTTTAAAAAATAATCCTGAATCGTTTAATGCCTTAAAACTTAAAGTAATATTGTTATGTTCTCTAAATCGCTATGATGATGCAGATATAATATTTAATGAGGCAACTTCTATCATTCCGGAAGATATTACTATTTGGCAGGAGTATGCAGATGAATTTGCGTCTATTGGTAATTATGATAAGGCATTAGAGATTAATACTAATGCACTTGATTTATTTTCTAATGATTTAGACCTTTTATATGACAGGCGTTATTATTTAATCAGCAATAATGCACCTGTAGATGTGATTGATGATATAAATAATGAAATCCAATCAAAAGAAACAGTTGATATTGAAGGTTTTGCTGTAAACTCTGAGATATATGAGTCTCTAAAAGAGGAAAATTCTGAGTTGATGGGCAAAGTAGAGAATTTATCCTCTGATAGGTAATCTTCTAAGATAAAAACATATAAAAGTCATCCTCAAAGCTATGAAAGTACAGACAGCGAAGCTTCAGATGAAAATGATATATATGATTTATCCAGTGAAGATATGCATTTTGATGATGAGGAAAATATTGTAGATTTGGATTATGAAGATAAGGTTGAAAATGATAAAGATGATGAAGAGGAATTATTGGATGAAAACAATAAGGACGAAAAAAGTCAAAAAGAGGTAACATTGGATAATTTCTTTTAATTAAATTTATTTTATTTAATTTTATTTAATTTATTTAATTTATTTAATAATATGATTAAAACATTTGTTTGAGGTAATAAATATGTCAGATTTAGATAAAGACTTTGATGAAGCTTATAAGTATTATGAAGAAAAAGAATATGATAAATCCTTAGAGATTTTTGAAAAGTTATATGAGGAAAACTATAAAATAGAAGAAGTAATTCCTCCAATGGTAGATTTATATCTTGCAAAAGAAGATTATGAAAGTGGATTAAAATATGTTGATGTTATCCTAGATTTGGAAGAAGATAATTTAGAAGCATTATCCATTAAATCATATATCTTAACATATATGGACAGACTTGATGAGGCAATGGAAGTTGCAGAGAAAATCATTGAAATGGATCCTAATGTTGAGGAAGGGTATCTGCTTAAAATATCAATCTTACATCTTCAGTCTAAAGAAGATGAAATCAATGATTTTGTAGATGGCCTTCAAGAAAACAGTCCTATGGTCTTAGAAGCAATTACTGAATTAACTGGTCTTACACCAGAAGATTTAAAAACAGGAATAAGTCCTGAATTTGATGATGAATATGAAATCTTTGAGGATGTAGAATGCGGCGATGAAAACTGTACTAATCCTCATCACCACCATCACCATGAAGACGGTGAATGCTGTGACCATGACCATAATCATGACAATGAAGAAGAGTTAAATCAGGAACAGATGGACATACTCCTTGATGGCATATATGAAGAAATTGATAAAAATGTGGAAGATGAAGTTGAAAGATATCTGTATAAGGCAAATGGTGCAGTACAATTTGAAAAACATGATGAAGCAATCGAATTGATTGAGAAAGCATTAGAGATAGACAGGGAAAATCTTGATGCACTTTTATTAAAATCAGCTATTTTATTTAATCTTATGAAATTTGAAGTTGCACTTGATGTAATCAGTAAGGTAATTGAACTTTATCCTGAAAACACAGATGCATTAACTTTTAAAGGATTTGTACATCTTAGTTTAGGAGACTTCAAAAAAGCAGAAGATTCATTTAAAGCTGCTTTGGATATTGATGATGAAGACCTTGAAGTTTACAGGCAATACTCATTTGCAGTAGCATCTGGTGGAGACTTAAACAGGGCTATTGGTATTAATCAGAAAGCACTTAATAAATTTGAGGGCTCATCTGATTTATGGTATGATAAATATTTCTTCCTAAACCAGTTAGGTTCCACCTCAAAAGCAGAAGAGGCTCTTGAAAAATCATTAGAACTTAATCCTAATCAAAGACATTTCGATGGAACTTTTGTAAATGAAGAGTTAAATGAAAGCTCTGAAAGTGAAATCAATGGTGATTTAGGCTCTGAGTTAAGTGATGATTTAGCTGATGGGGCAAGTAATGATTTAGATTCTAATATTGATGCAAGTCCAGAATCTGGTGCTGATCCTGCACCGGAATTTCAATTATCTGGTGAAGAGGAAAGATTATTTAGAATATTATCAGAAAAAGGATATGATTCTACAACTTCTACAGAGCTTGTATTAGGTTCATATCAGGAAGTAATGTATCAAAACCCTGATGAGACTGATGAAGATTTATTGTTTAAAAAAGTAGTAGATCTTGTCGAAGAGAAAATTAAAAAAGAAGAAGAAAATAGTTAAATAGTTAAATTAATTAATTTAACTAAAATAAATTTTTAATAAGTTTTAATTTTAAATTGAATAGAGAAGAATAAATATTATTCTTCTTCATCAACTATAAAGAAATGATTATAAGCTCTTTTTCCAGCCTTTTTAGCTATAGGTAATCCGACATTAATTACAGCAAATTTAGCTACTCTATATTTTATATTCTTTTTAAGAAGTTTTCCAATCATAATAATCACCTTTTTTTAAACATTTTGAATTATCAATATTTAATTAATTATCATATATAATTGTTATTATTATAAACTTTTTTATTTAATATTAAATACTTTTTTAGCATTATAAGAGGTTATCTCATCAACATATTCAAGATTAACATCTTTAAGTTCAGCTATTTTTCTAGCACCTCTCATGACAAATGCAGGTTCATTTCTCTCTTCACGTGATAGTGCAAGATAGGGACTATCTGTTTCTGTAAGCATAAACTCAACAGGTATGTTTTGAACTAGTTCCTGATGTTGTTTTGAATAACAGACCATTGTTGAAAATGACATAAAATAATTGTCATGTTCCATAATTTTACGTGCAGTTTTTAAACTTCCACTGAAACAGTGAAATACTACATATGGTATATTATCATATTCTTTTACAATATTTAATACTTTCTTATCACAGTTTCTACCATGAATAAGTAGTGGTTTTTTATATTCATTAGCTATTTCTACAAATGAAAGAAAGATTTGTCTTTGACGTTCTCTAAAGATTTTATCAGTTACATAATAGTAATCCATTCCAACTTCACCAAGAGCAACATAATCGTCAATATGTGAGATATAGAAGTCCTGTGCAAGTTTGATTTCTTCATCTGTTTTTGTATGTGATGCTACAGGGTGATAACCAAAACTAGGATATAAAAAATTGTTATATTTTTCACTCAATTCTAGAACAGTTTGATTTGACTCGTAACTTGTTCCAGAGTCAACAACTGCTTCAAGAACATCTCGTGCCCTTTTGATAACATCTTCCCTGTCAGAGTCAAACTCTTCAAAATCAATATGACAATGGGTATCTATCATAGTATCACTTAAACCTTAGGAAAAATTAATATAAAAAATAGAATTATGTACCAAAACGCCTATCTCTTGCTTGATAGTCACGTATTGCTCTTAAAAAGTCAGTTTTTCTGAATTCTGGCCATAGTGTATCACAGAAGTATAACTCTGAATATGATGACTGCCAGAGTAAAAATCCACTTAACCTTTCCTCGCCACTGGTACGTATAATCAAATTAGGATCTTCAATACCTGCAGTATACAGGTGTTCACTGATAAGGTCTTCATCCAAGTCATCAATAGATAGTTTCCCATCATCAATTTTTTCATATATCTTTTTAACAGCATCTATAATTTCAAGTCTGCCGTCATATCCTATTGCAAGATTAAATACACGTTTTGTATAATGTTTTGTTGCTTCTTCAGCATCTCTTATAGCTTCCTTTACCTCTTCAGGTAAAAGGTCGGTTCTACCTACAACATTAACCTTTACTTCATTTCTGTGAATCTTTTCATGGGTAACTAATCTTTTAAAGTTTTTAACAAATAATTTCATTAAACCTTCTACTTCATGTTCTTCTCTATGGAAGTTTTCTGTTGAAAATGCATAAACTGTTATAATTTCTATACCTAAATCTATAACCCAATCAAGTACTCTCTCTAAGGTATCAACACCCATTTCATGGCCTTTTACAACATCTATATTTCCCTGAATTTTACTATATCTACGGTTTCCATCCATGATTATAGCAATATGCTTTGGCATCTTTTCAGCATCTAGATGTTTCATTATGTACCATTCATATAGACTATAGATAAATTTAGGTTGCATTTAAAAAACCTTCTTTTTTTATTCGTTTAATAAAAATTATTTAAATTTATAAGATTATTCTAATCGATATTGTATCTTATCATTAATAAGTATTTATTAGTATAAGTATTTTATATTAGTTTTTATATTTTTTTCCAATATTTTTGTCAAATCATTATTTTTATTAAAATTAGTAATATGGATTTTATTTTTATAAATAGTATTTTTTTATTTTATCTCATTTTTTTAAAGTTATTTATTGATTTTAATTTTTATAAATAAATTTATTAATTTATAA
>CAYQMW010000017.1:0-4844 GCA_964418715.1 uncultured Methanobrevibacter sp.
ATTTCCCCATTAAACACAGCTGAGGGATTCTGAGTACTAGAATGTGGTATGTTTATGAATTTGCAAGAAAAGCATGGATTACTAGATTTGCAGATGCTAAATCTCAGGAGGAGATAGCTGAAAAGCCACCTCGCTTTAGAGATTTTCCTATAGTAATTAAGGAAAATTGTATAGCATGTGGATCATGTACTGCAAGTTGTCCATCTCCTACTGCAATTAAATTGGTTAGGGATAAAACTACTGAAGAAGCAGAGGGTTTAACCTATCCTGTTATTAATGAAAGTGGGTGTATTAGATGTGGTTTCTGTGCTGAAGTTTGCCCATCTAATCCTAAAACTTTGGAATGTGGTGAAAACCACTTTATTAAAGAAGAATTTAGTATTATTCCATCTAAAAGACGTTATATTGTTGATGATTATTTATGTATTAAATGTAAGGCATGTATTAAAGCATGTCCTGTAGATGCAATCTCTGAGAAGAATGGAAAAATTGTTGTAGACCAGCTTAAATGTATTACTTGTGGGGATTGTGTTGAAGCATGTAAGGTTAAAGGTGCAATGAAAGGTGTATTTATTGATAATTTGGAAGATCAGAAGAAATTAATCAATTTAGTTGTTTCTACTCTTGAAGAATATATTGAATCAAAACAAGATCAACTTGAAAGTTTATCAAGAGAATCTCTATTACAATTGAAACTTCCATTATCTACAATATGGGATGATGCATTAAAAATCATTCCAGATACGGAAATTGCACATGAGATTATAGAAAATGCTGTAGATAGATTGAAGGTTAGAATTATCACATGGAATAGTGATAAATGTAAAAAATGTCAAATGTGTGTTGGTGAATGTCCAATTGGTGCAATTAGTTTTGATAAAGAAAAAGACACTATAGTAAGAGATAAGGATAAATGTTGTAGATGTAGTATCTGTTATCAAACCTGTCCATTTGGTGTAATTAAGTATTTCCTTTCTAAATTCGTTTTAGATATTGATGATAATGGGGAAGAATATATGTATATTACTGTTAAACCATCTCAATTAGATCATGATTTTATAAGAGGTGAGCACAATGAAAGCTGAAGGATATGACCGTTTTGGAAAGGCTATTCGTGAAGTTGAAGTTCAATGGGATATAGACGATAATAAATGTGCTCATTGTAAGGATAAACCATGTATAGAATCATGTCCTATTGATGCTATCTATTTGGATCCTAATGGTAATATTAGATTACATGATTCCTGTTTTGGTTGTGTTTTATGTAGGAATGCATGTCCTCATGAAGCTATTTTTATGGAGACAAAGATTGCTGAACCAATAAAAGAAAATATTCCAAATATTAATAAAGCCCTATGTCGTTCATGTGGTGCCTGTGTCATGAATTGTAAAACAGGTGCAATCCATCTTAAATCAGAGGGTTCAGATACATTTAGTGAAATTGATGAAGATAAATGTATGAGATGTGGTTATTGTTATAGGGTATGTCCAACTGATGCCATAAAATATGGTGAAATTTTACCTCGTACAGTTAAAGGTGGAAAGGCTATTGTTGTAAATCATAAAAAATGTATTGGCTGTATGACCTGTACAAGAGTGTGCCCCTCTAAAGGTTCTATTTTAATCAGTGAAACATTAAAATTACCATATATTAATCCTGGCTACTGTGCAAGATGTGAAGAGTGTATGCATGCTTGCCCCTCCACGGCAATTAAATTTTCATCACGTAAAAGAGCATATGCAGAATATAGTAAAATCAGAACCTCGGATACTATTAATGAAATCGTTGAAAAGGACATTAAAGTTTTATCTCATAATATTTCAAGAATCGATAGAATTTTATCAGATCTTGCAATACAATTTTCTAATGAATTGGATGAACAATGTGAAAGTGAAGTTCAGCCTGATGATTTTCATGACTTTAAATGTTCACTTGAACTTAAATTTAATGCTTCCGATGTAATTACCGAAAAATTTGATGATATTACTGGTTCAAACTATTTATTTGCAGAGTTTAAAAATCTTATAGATTCATTCCCTCCAAAACGGAGAATTTTTGTTGATGAATTTAGATGTATTGGCTGCGGTGAATGTATAAATGTATGTCCGGTAGATGGTGCAATTTATTTGGATTATCCTGCCCCTGTACATATGACAGATAAATGTGTTTACTGTGCAAAATGTGTTGAAGCATGTAGGTTTGATTATATAACACTTCTTGAAGAGTCATTTGAATCTGAAGAGGATAAGATTTTTTATATATCTAGTGAGATTCATGAGCCAAGAAAAGGAAGTCTTGAAATATCTAATATGGCTTGTCAAGGATGTGGAGTATGTGTAAACAATTGTCCAACAGATGCACTTAAATTAAATGAAAATGATAAAATTGATTTTACAGAAGAAAATTGTATTTATTGTAGGGAATGTGAATATTTATGTCCTGTAAATGCGATTATGATTACTTTAAATACTTCCGAGGAAAATCAGGATTCAGATTTACTAGAAAATGAAAATCTAAAAACTGATGAAAATCAGGTAGATGCAGTTAATGAAGAAGAAGTTTTAATGGATAATATGGACAACTCGGATGCAGATTCTGATGAAAATGAAAATTCAACCAGTCCTTTAGAAAGTGCTCATGCGGAAAATGATTCTCTAAATACTTCAGAGGATAATTCTGATAGTGATGATGAAAATAATAGTACTGATGAGGATTAATTTTTTTCATATTTATTCATTTATTTCAATTATTTTTATGAGGATTTAATTAATAAATAAAATATTTATTTTATACAAAACTTAACAAACCTTTAATTATATTATTAAATTGTGATTAGGAGGAATAATTTGACAAATAAAGTTTATATTACTGATTGTGAAGGTCCATTAACCTTAAATGATAATGCCTATGAAATGTGTTCACATTTTATTGAAGATGGAAGTGAACTATATAAAATCCTAAGTAGTTATGATGATTATTTAGTCGAAATTGAAAAAAAAGAAGGTTATCATGTAGGTGGAACTTTAGCATTTATAACTCCATTTTTTAAAGCGGCCGGTATTACAAATCAGGATTTAATTGATTATTCTAAGGAAAACATTAATGCTGTTTGTGGAATTGAAAATGTCTTTTTTATAAGCAATAATTTTATTGATTCATATATTGTAAGTACAAGTTATAGCCAATATATTAATGCTTTATGTGATAAGTATGATTTTCTATTTGAAAATACCTATAAAACAGAAGTAGATTTAGATGAATTTGATATAACTGATGAAGAAAAGGTAAAAATAGAAGAATTTAGAAAAACAATTTTAGATTGCAAATCAATGATCGACTTTAGAGAAAATGAAGGGACAACAGAACTTGAAGAAGATGCTAATACATTAAATGATATATTTTTCAACAAAATTAAGGATTTAGAATCCTTTAAAATTATGGATAAAATTAATCCTGTAGGAGGAGTTGAAAAAGAAAATTCTCTAAAGGATATTGTATCAAAATTGGATGTGGATTTGGATAAGGTTATGTATGTTGGAGACAGTATTACAGATTTAGAACCTCTTCGTTATGTTAAGGCCAATGGTGGTCTTGCAATTTCATTTAATGGAAATAGATATGCTGTTGAAGAGGCTGAAATTGCAATTATTACAGAAGATGCTATTGCATTTGCAGTTATTCTTGATTTATTTGCTAGACTCGGTAAATATTATACTTTAGGATTTATAGACCAATATGAATTTTTACCTGAAGGAATGTATGAAGGATTTAGAATTAGCCACAGGTTCTTAGATTACTTTAAAGAACACTTTGAGGGTAAAGATTATCCAATTATTGCAAAAATTACCGATGAAAATAGGGAAGAATTAATTAAAAAAAGTACTGAAATGAGGCAAAAAATCCGTGGTGATGATGTAGCTTCTATTATGTAATTAAAATCGTGATAAAATGACAGATTATAGTTTAGTTGAAGATACTTTCTTTGAAAGTTTTAGAGGAAAATATATAAGAGCATTAATTACTGCTGAAGATGAATTAACTGCTAAAGAGGCAGCTTATGATTCAACATCAACTCCAAGTTCAGTTATTGGGAGAATTGAAGGTGGAGTTGAAGGTCCACTTTCTAAGGATAAAACTCCAGACGGCAGACCAGGTTATATTACACAATACTGGTATAGTATTGATGATTTGAAAAAGTATGAAGTAGAATTATCTTATAGAATCCGCCAGGATATTTTGGTTAAACCATTTACGTCAATGTTTTCATATACAGAAGACCCTATTGGTTTTATTCCTATGATGGATCAGGTAGGTCACTGTGGTGACGGTTATGAATGGGAAGAAGAAATTTACGGTAGGGAAATGATTCATGTTCCTATTGCTGTTCCTGATTTCTTGATTGATAAAGAATTAGGATATGGAACTGGTATTATGGGTGCTAATTTTTGGTATATGTGCAGTACTAAAGAAGCTGTTCTTGAAGCTGGTCGAAAAATTGTTAATGCTATTTTAAAGGTTCCGGGAGCATGTGCACCATTTGGTATATGTTCTGCTGCTAGTAAACCTGAAACCAATTTCCCTCAAATTGGTCCTTCAACTAATCATCCATATTGTCCATCACTTAAAAATCGTTTAGGTGATGAATCTAAAGTTCCTGAAGGTGTAAATTATATTCCTGAAATTGTTATAGATGCTGTTGATGAACAGTCTATGAGAAATGCAGTTAAAGCTGCAATTGACAGTATTTTGGATGTTGAAGGAATTGTTAAAATTTCAGCAGGTAACTTTGGTGGAAATTTAGGTGAAGATACATTTTATTTACATGATATTTTAGGTATTTAAT
>CAYQMW010000017.1:4854-22265 GCA_964418715.1 uncultured Methanobrevibacter sp.
GATGTTATTGGTTTTGGTGCTTTAAATCTAGATAAATTATATACTGTTGATTCAATTGCATGTCATGATGAAGAGAGTGCAATTATTAAAGAAGAATATAGTCCCGGAGGTTCGGCAGCTAATACAATAATAGGTCTTGCAAAATTAAACCTTACCACATCTTATATTGGTAAAATTGCTAATGATAAGGAAGGAGAAATTCTTGAATATAATCTTGTAAAAAATAATGTATACTTAAATAATTTAATATATGCTGATGAAGGAGTATCAGGTCAGGCATTAGGTTTTGTTGATGGGGAAGGTGAGCGTGCTCTATATATTCAAAGTGGTGTAAATGAAGATATTGACTTACTTGAGATTAATTTAATTGAACTTGCAAGAGGTAAAATCTTACATTATACTTCTCTGTTTGGTAAAAGTTTCCAAACTCAAAAGGATTTAATTAAATCACTTCCAAAATCTATTAAATTAAGTTTTGACCCAGGACTTATTTATGCAAAACTTGGTGTTGATGCTCTTAAGATTATACTTGATAGAACAGATATTCTACTTATTAATGAAAATGAACTATTTGTTTTATTTGAGCAGTATTATAGAAAAAGAGATAATGTTCCTGATGATGTGGAATTAAGTTTCAGGGATTTAGCCCTTAAAATCTGTGATGATGGAATTGAAACTGTCGTTGTTAAAAGATCATCTAAGGGAGCATATGGTATTAATTCAGATGATGATGAAGTAAAGGTCCCAATTTTTGAAGTTGAACCAGTTGATACAACTGCTGCAGGGGATTCTTTTAATGCAGGATTTTTATATGGTTATGTGAATGGTTTTGACTTGGAAAAATCAATTACTATTGGTAATTGGGTAGCATCAAGATCTGTATGTGGAATTGGTATATCTGCTCTTCCTAATAAAGAAGATTTAGATAAGTTTTTACAAGAATATTATGGAAATTAATATATATTAATTAATTTGAGAGGTTTTAAACAATTTTAAAGTATTTTAAAAATAATTAGAAAAAAATATTATAATAAATTTCTGTAAAATTTCAAATTCATAAAAATTAAATTTAAAAAAATCAAATTTATTCAACCATAATTGATAATTATTCAATATTACTTTATATTCATAGTTGTTTTAAAGAAAAAAGGGAAAATAGTGAAAAAATTTAATAAACAATAAGATTATATAAAATATACATATGGGATGGTAGCTTATGGAACTTAAATTTCAAAAAAAGATGGATCTTTTAGAAAAAGAAGTCATTTTAAAATCTGTCGAATTAGATGATGATATAGAAGATTT
This sequence comes from uncultured Methanobrevibacter sp., assembly GCA_964418715.1. GTDB lineage: Archaea > Methanobacteriota > Methanobacteria > Methanobacteriales > Methanobacteriaceae > Methanarmilla. Next base: position 6,160 of record CAYQMW010000017.1, read on the forward strand.
TGAAGTTGACATAGGTGATTATCAATCAAAAGAAAGATTTATAGCAATATCTCCTCGTTGTGTAAGATGTAATCTTTGTGTTGAAGAATGTCCTGTTGGTGCCATAAGTGACTCAACATATTCAAAACGTGCGAGAATATTGGATAATTGTGTTAAATGTGAAATTTGTGTAGGAACATGTCCAATTTCAGCAATTTATATTTTTGAATCTGAAGCTATTATAAATAATGAAGCAGAAGATATTAAAGACCAAACGATTGATTATACATTTAATGAAATTAATATTCCACATAGAGTTGTAAGACTTAATGATATAGAAATGGATAGGTCAAAATGTATAGGCTGTGGTCATTGTGTTAAATATTGTCCAACTCGTGCAAATAAATTAAAATCAAAATCATTTATTGAAGAGGTTGAATCTCAGGACTATGATAATCTTATTGAAGGAGAATTATATCCTTTAATTAATAAAGATTCGTGTCTTGCATGCGGATCTTGTGTAAATATCTGTGCTCAAGATGTTTACACTCTTGATAGACATTTAGGTCCTGTAATTCCAACTAAAAATCTTACAATAGATGGGGATACATGTGTATCTTGTTTCTTGTGTGAGGAAAACTGTCCGACACAAGCTATTGTATTAAATTCATTAAACATTCCAGAACTTGATGATGATAAGTGTATTCGATGTGATGTTTGTACAATGAAATGTCCTGTTGGAGCATTAACCTTTGAAGAAATTGAGTTCAATAATGATTAAACAAATTCACATAAAGAACAATTCTTGTTCACAATTTAATTTAAATTCACTAATTAATCAAATTCACACTAAAAGATTAAGTTAAATTCGCTAAAACAATTCAAATTAAAAATTAAAAAGGTTTATAGAATAAAGTGAAGGGTTTATTATGAAAGCAAAAGAAATAATGGATAAAAATTTTTTAAGTGTAAAGGCATTTGATTCTATAGAGGAAGTATCTAAAATCATGGAAGATCGTAAAAGATTTACCTGTCCTGTTGTTGATGACGATAAAAAGTTAATTGGATGGGTTACTGCTTTAGATATTACAAAAGGTTTAAGAGAAGGTAATGAAAATATTTCTGAGATTATGCATAAACCTGAAGAAACGCATGCATTAAATGAAAATGATTCTGCAAGAAAAGCAGTTCTTGAAGTTAATAATGATAAAGTATTAGCTATTCCTGTATTTGATGATAATGAAATTGTAACTGGTATTATACGTTCTTTTGATGTTATTTCTACCTTTTCAGATTTATATGAAACTAAGGTTTATAAAATTTATGAAGCAATGCAGGACCAATTAAAGGGTGTTACTTGGGATGAACTTATGAATGCATCTGCAATTGTATCTACCCGTACAACAGGTATAAAGATTACTCCTGAAGAATATGATAAAAATATTCATGAAGCAACATTTGGTAATGCTGTATGGGCAACAGGAGGTCTTGAAAACTTCTTTGTTGGTTTAATATCTGTTGGTGAAATGGTAATTGCTCGAAGAATAGGGCAAAGACGTAAATAATTAATAAATCCTTAATTTTATAAACTTTTTTTTAATTTTTATTCTATTTTTACAATTTTTAATAATTTTTTATATTTTAAAACAAGATTCATTTTTAAAAATAATTATAAAACTTAATTATATTAATAGTAACAGATAAATAAATAATTATAATAATTATGTTATTATTGTTAATTTAATTTTTAATTATAAAACTTATTTAAGGGATTTCATGAGAACATATAATGAATTTGAAGGAAAAACAGTTTTAGTAACTGGTGGAGCAGGTTGTGTTGGTAGTAATTTATCCGCAAAAATTGCAGATTTAGGTGCCGATAAGGTAATTATTTTTGATAATATGTCATCTGCTTATAATTGGAATATTCCACAAAGGGATAATATTGAATTTGTTAAAGGAGATATTCTCAATGATGAGGATTTGAAAAGAGTATTTAAGGAAAGACCGGATTATGTTTATCATTTAGCTGCACATTTTGCTAATCAAAATAGTGTAGATCAACCTGAAACTGATTTAATGGTTAATGGTTTAGGAATTCTTAAAACTTTAGAGCATGCTCAATTAACTGGTGTGGATAGATTTGTTTATTCATCAAGTGGTTGTGGAGTTTATGGTTTAGACTCTAAAATGCCTTTTGAAGAACATGATATCTCTATTTCATTACATACTCCTTATCAATTAACTAAATTGCTTGGTGAGTTGTACACTAATTATTTCCATAATTTATATGATATGCCTATTGTTAATGCAAGATTCTTTAATGTCTTTGGTCCTGGTGAAGTTCCAGGTAAATATAGAAATGTTATTCCTAATTTCTTTTATTGGGCTATGAATCATCAGGCATTACCTATTACTGGTGAAGGTACTGAAACAAGAGATTGGACTTTTGTTGGTGATATTTGTAATGGTCTTATTGCTATGGGAATTGAAGAAGAAGCAATTGGTGAAGCTATTAATTTAGGTTCAGGTCAAGATCATCGTGTAATTGATATGGCAAACAGGGTCAATGAATTATCTAATAACCCTGCAGGTATTGAGTTTAAAGAAAGACGTAATTGGGACGCTAAAACTAAACTTTTATCTTCAATCGAAAAGGCTAAAAATATTTTAGGATATAAACCTACAGTTTCATTTGATGATGGACTTGTTAAGGTTCATGATTGGTTTAGTGAAAACTGGGACAATATTCAAGAATCAGCTGAATTCGATTAGATTTGATATTTTCTTTAATTTTTATTTTTATTTAATTGATTTTTTATTTTAGACTATTGTCTAATTTTTATTTTTCTAATTTTTATTTTATTTTTTAATAATCTATGAGATTTTTTTTTGTTTTATTTTAGATTAGTTTGTTAATTTTATAATTATACTATTAGATAGAAGGGTAGTTTATTCTTTTTTTATGCCACATTCACTACATTCTTTATTTTGGTAAGTGATTACACCACCACATTCCCTGCAAGTCCATTCATTCCTATCTTCATCCATTATTTTTCCAATTCCCATATTCTGTATTCTACGTGCACTTTGAAGTGAGGAAAAATTATATCGTTTTTGTGAGTTTTTATCATGTTTTTTGATTAGTTTACATGAGAATTCACTACATCTGCCACAGTATTTAAATGCTTTTTTATCAAAGCAATCTTTGATTTTACATTTGAGGGCACTTTTCTTCTTTCCACGGTCGCTTATTAAACATCCTGGACAGGGATTGTTTTCTTTTATATGATCTTCACATATGGCACAATTAATGCCGCATGGTGCAAAATATTCACTGTCAATTTTTTCGCTCATTTTCATATTATCAATTATATTTTTATTTTTTAAATTATTAATTCTTATTAGAATTAATTTTTATAATTAATGCTATAATTTTAAATATTATTTTTTATATAAAAATTAAATAATTAACTATTTTTATTGATTATTATGAAGATTTTAATTGTTCAAGAGTCAGATTGGTTAAAAAGAAATCCTCATCAGCAACATCATCTTGCTGATAGAATGTCTATTAGAGGCCATGAGGTTAAGGTTATTGATTATCCTATTGATTGGCCTAAGGATAATCCAGAGGGTTTTAAGTTTGAAAGAGAAGTTATTGATAATGTTCATAAAATTGATGAGAGGGCTAGTGTTCAGGTTATAAGGCCTGGTTTTATTAAAAAACCTGTTTTAAATTATCTTTCATTATATAGTTCTCATAAAAATGAAATAAAATATCAAATTGAAACTTTCAAACCTGATGTAATTGTAGGATTAGGACTACTTAATGCATATACCTCATCAAAACTTGCTCTGAAATATAATATACCTTTTGTATATTACTTGATTGATGTATTATATGCACTCATTCCTGAGAAAACCTTCCAATCCTTTGGCAAATATATTAATAAAAAGGCTATAAAAAATGCCACAAAAGTAATTACTATTAATCAAAAATTATCTGAACTTGCAGTTAAGCTTGGTGCTAAAGAAGAAGAGACAATACTTATAGACGCAGGTATTGATTTTAATTCATATGACCCTAATCTTGATTCTAGTGCAATAAAAGCAGAATATAATATAAAAGATGATGATATTGTACTTTTCTTTATGGGTTTTATTTATGATTTTGCTGGTATGAAAGAACTTGCAGTTAAGTTAGGTCAGCAGAAGGATAAATATCCAAACTATAAAATCCTTGTTGTAGGAGATGGGGATGCATATGATGATCTTGTAAAAATCAAACAGGAGTATGACCTAAAAGACCAATTAATTTTAACTGGACGTCAACCTTTTGAAAAAATACCGGAATTCTTATCTTCTGCAAGTTTTTGTCTGCTTCCTGCATATATAGATGAGGAAATTATGCAGGATATTGTGCCGATTAAAATATATGAGTATTTAGCTATGGAAAAAGTGGTTATTGCATCTGAACTTCCAGGAATTTCAACGGAATTTGGATATAATAATGGTGTTGAATATGTTCAAGAAGCAAGTGAGGTTCTTGAAAAGGCAGAGTCAATACTTGAAAGTGGGAAATATGAGACTCTTGCAAAAACAGCACGTGAATATGTAAAGGGTAATGATTGGGAAGCTATTACTGATAAGTTTGAAGAAACATTAAAAGATTTGGTTCAAGATAACAAATAATCTAAAATTTCTTCTTATTTCCATTTTTTCAAATTATATTATCATTTTTTTAATTTTATTTTAATATTTATATTTAATTTCAAATTTCATTAGTATTGTATCTTTATTGTAAATAATCAATAAACTTTATAAATTTTTAATATGAAATATATTGAATTAAAACTTGAATATTAAATATATTTATTGTTAATATTGTTTTAACTTTATAACTTTAAAATCTTATTTTAATTAATATCATAAAGTATTAATATTGAAATAATCATAATTAAAGATAATAATTTAATTTTATCTAAGATTAAATTATTTTCTATTTGATAATCATATAAATTAAATCAAAAATAAGGAGATATATAAAATGTCATGTGGTTTAGATAAAAAAATAATCGCAGAGATTATTGGTACTTTCTTTTTAGTATTTATTGGTACAGGTTCTGCAGTTGCTGCTACATTACTTGTCTATTCAGTAAATAAAACTTATGGCTTAGGTATGATTGGTGGATTTGGTGAATGGCTTGGTGTTTCACTTGCATTTGGTATAACTGTTTTAATAATGATTTATGCTGTAGGTAAAATATCTGGTGCTCATTTCAATCCTGCTGTAACTATTGGTTTACTTGTTACAGGTAATATTCCACTTAAAGATGCAATAGCATATATTATAGCACAATGTATTGGTGCTACCTTGGGAAGTTTCTGTGTATTCTATTGTTACGGTCCAGCAGCTGCAAGTGTTGCAGCATTAGGTGCTACTGCTCCTGCAGTTGGTGTAGGAATGGGTCCGGCAATTTTAGCAGAACTTTTAGGTACTTTTGCATTAGTATTTGTTGTAATGGGTGTTGCTGTTGATAAGAAAGCAGATCCTGGAATGGCTGGAATTGCAATTGGTTTAACTGTTGCTGCAGCTATCTTTGTTTTAGGACCTATTACTGGTGGATCCATTAATCCTGCTCGTACCTTCGGACCTTATTTAGTAAACACAATTGTTGGTGGACCTAAGTTATGGGGAAGTTTTATAATTTACCTTGTAGGTCCATTTGTTGGTGGTATTTTAGGTGCTCTTGTTTATAAATATCTTGCAAAAGATAGTGATGTATGCGAGTTACCAGCACCATTTAAAGAAGAATAAATAATTCTTCTTATTTTTTTCTTTTTTAGATAAATCTTTTAATTATTTTTTTAATAGTTAAAGTATTTTATGTTTTTATTAATAATTTTTTTAATTTTTTTTCAATATTTTTTCAGTAATTTTCTAATCTTTATTTTATCAATAAAATTTCATTGATGATTTTTTCTATTTATTTTACAAATTTATATTAAAATTTTTAAAAATTCTTATTTTTAATAATCAAGTATATAAATAGGAATTAATTAATATAATATAAAATTCTAATTTAATTTTATTTTATAAAATTTTTTTTTGAAACGGATTTTTTTCAAATATACAATAATTAGATATGAGGGATTTTTTGAAAAATTATTTATGGATTTTGATTATTAGTATTATATTATTATTTTCATTATCTGCCATTTCTGCAGAGAATAATAATGATTCACTTTTAACTCAACCGGTTATTTGTGATGATACTTCTTCTGTTAGTGTAGATGATGCATCAGTTAATTTGGACTCTTCAATAGACTCATCCAAATGTGATGTTAAAAGTATAAATTCAAATGATAATGAAGATTATAAAACTACTACTTATCTTAATCAAAATAAAACTACTGATATGTTAAAGCAAAATAAAAATAATAATTTAAATCAAAATCTATCTAATGTAAATAAGGTAAAATCTGATAGCTCTAATAAGCCACTATTAACTGTATCAAACAGTAAAATTATTTCTTCATCAGAAGCAAATACTTTTTTAGACACTAAAAAATCTTCTACTTATACTTATAAAGACCTTTATAATTTAATCAGAACAGCAAACAATAAAAAAGTTTTAAAATTAACTAAAAACTGCGTATATAATCCTAAGACGGATTCTGGTTTTAAAACAGGTGTACGTATTAATAAAAATATTGTTATTGATGGTTGTGGTCATTATATTGATGGTCGATGTGTTGTCAAATGTATAAGAATTTGCCCTAATCTTAAGGTAAGCATAAAGAATTTTAGAATTTTTAGTGGTTATGCTAAAAGTAATGGTGCAGGAATCTTTTTAGGTAGAAATTCTAAACTTAGTTTAACTAAATGTACTTTACGTAATCATAAAGTTTATAATGCTAATGGTGCGGCTATATATTTGAATAGGGGATCTGCTATTACTATACGCTCCTCTTTTTTTAAGAATAATACAAGTATACGTGTAAGTAATAAACCATGGAAAAAGTTTAAAAGCGGTATGGGCAGTGCTATTAAAACTACAATAGGTTGCAGTGTAAAGATATATGGTTCTAATTTTACAAGAAATAAGGCATATATGAGTACAATACTTGTTGTTAGTTATACTGAAGGAAAAAGGAAAACAAGCTATTTACATATTTACAATTGTATCTTTGCAAATAATACTTCCTTTTATTCTGGTGTAATATATGATGATGAATTAGGTAGGGCAAGTATTATTAATTCTGTTTTTAGAAAAAACTATAGTACAAAAGATTCTGGAATTGTAAATTTGGATTCATCATTATCTAGTAGGGTTAAATATTGTTTGTTTGCAGATAATTATGGTTATAATGGAGGAGCTATTACTGTAAGGGTCTTTGATAAAAGATTCAAATCTAATGTTAATATTATCGGTTGTAAGTTTATTAGAAATACTGCAAAAACTGATGGTGGAGCAATCTGTGCAATTTATGGAAATGTTCATATTAGAAAATCTCTTTTCTCTCGTAATCGTGGAAAAAGATTAGGTGGAGCTATATACACTAGAGAAGGTGTGTTAATAGTAACAAAATCTAGTTTCCTTAAAAACAGGGCAAGAATTGGAGGTGCTGCATACCTTCAAAATAGAAAGGCAGGTTTTTCAAGATCAAGTTTTAAAAAGAACAAGGCAACTGTTAAATCTAAGAATGTTTACTCAACAAGAAGAGTGAGATATTCAAGATGTAAGTTCTAGTACAAATATATTTTCATTTTAAGTTTATCAATTAAATAATCTATTTTTTTTATTTATTTTCAATTTTTATAGTAAAATAAAATTTGAAGTTTTTTCTTCATTTATTACTTTTTTTAACTATATTATCTTCATTTTTATTTTATTCAAAACACAGATTTCTGATTTTAAAGATTTTTTAAATAATAAAATATATTATTTATATGAGATAAATCATTATTTAATAAAATTCATGGGGATTTTTTAAATGAATTTAACATATGTAGATGGAGAAAATAAAGGTTCAGTTTTATTATTTGCATTAAGTACTTGTGGATGGTGTAAGAAAGTTAAAGACTTACTTGATGAATTGAATGTTGAATATGATTATATTTATGCAGATTTAACTCAAGGTGAAGAGCGGGAGGAACTTTTAGTTGAATTGAAAAAATATAATAGTAAAATATCATTTCCAACACTTGTAATTAACCAATCTAAAACTCTTATTGGATATAGTCCAGATGAGATTAAAGAATATTTGGCATAACTATTTAAGGGAGAGAGAATTATGGGAAAATTATATGATGATTTTAGGAGTGAAGCAGAAAGTACAGGATACTTTGTTAATCCTGATGTTGAATTTGTTGAATTCTTGCTTGAAAATCTTAAAACAAATAAAGAGCGTTATGGTTATGGGTCATGTCCATGTAGGCTATCCAGTGGAGTAAAGGAAGATGATTTGGATTTAATATGTCCTTGTGATTATAGGGATATGGATTTAAATGATTATGGTGCATGTTACTGTGCATTATATGTAAGTAAAGATATAGCTGAAGGTAAAGTGGAGATTAAATCCATACCTGATAGAAGATTTGATGAACTTGATAAAAATACCAATAGTTGTGATGATAAAAATAATAATGCTATAGATAATTCACTGTCAATTCAAAATTTAAAATATCCGATTTACAGATGTAAAGTATGTGGATATTTATGTGCAAGAGACAACCCTCCAGAGATTTGCCCTATTTGTAAGGCTGATAAGGACAGATTTGAAATATTTTTATAAATTAATATTCTACTTGCAAATACTTAATTTCTAAATTTATTGAATCAATTTTTCCAATTTTTTTTAATCAATTAATGAGTGTGATAATATGAAACAAGAAAAATTTTACAGTGGCTCTATGAAAGCTATTAAAGAAAAGTACCCAGATATCTATGATGTTGTTGTAGATTTGAATGAAGCTGTATATACTGGAAATCATCTAGATTATAAAACTCAAAAATTAGTTGCTATAGGTATTGCAGCTAGTAAAGCAGATAATCATGCTACAAAACAACAAATGAAAAGTGGTATGAAAGAATTTAATATTAGTGCTGAAGAAATTATGGATGTTTTAAGGATTGTTCTTTTAACTTCAGGTATGCCTGCATTTATGCAAGCGGTTTCAGTTTTAGAAGCATTAAGTTAAATATTTAAATTTTATTATTTTTTTTTTATTTATTAATTTAAATTTTTTATTTAGAATTTAAAAAAATATTTTCTAAATTTGCAAAACTTTTCCAAAAATACTTCTTTTAACAAAACCTTTATAAATGATACAAACTATAATTAAATTATCGTTGTAATATTTACTATTTTTACTATGATTTTAATATTAACTTAATAATTTTATAAAATATTAATGAGTTTTATAGTTCAACGATAAACTTTTTTGGGAAATTTTCCCTGGATGTGGCGTAAAGCTGAACAAAAAAAGGTGTTTATTTATGATGTACAAATATATAAGAGATGCTTGGAAAAACCCAGATGAATCTTATGTAAGAGAACTCATGTGGGAAAGAGCTCCTAAATGGAGAAGACAACCAGTTATAACTAGAATCGACAGACCTACTAGGTTAGATCGTGCACGAAATTTAGGTTATAAAGCTAAAAAAGGATATGTTGTAGTAAGAACCAGAGTAAGACGTGGTTCTAGAAGAAAATCTCGTTTCACTTCAGGTCGTAAACCATCTAAAATGGGAGTAAACAAAATTACAGCTGCAAAATCTATCCAAAGAATTGCTGAAGAACGTGTTTCTAAAAAATACCCTAACATGGAAGTATTAAACTCTTACTGGGTATGGGCTGATGGTAAATTTAAATACTATGAAGTTATTTTAGTAGACCCACAAAGTCCTTCTATTAAAAACGATCCTAAAATCAACTGGATTTGTAGTGGAAAACACAAAGACAGAGCTGGTAGAGGTTTAACTAGTGCTGGTAAAAAAGGTCGTGGACTCAGATTTAGAGGAAAAGGATCTGAACAAGCAAGAAGAAGATAATTCTTCTTTTATTTTCTTTTATTTTAAAACTATTTTAGAATTTTTCAATTCTAAAAATAATATTTATGTTTAGAAATTTAAACAATTTCTTTCATAAATTTTTATTTTTTAAAACAATTATGATACTATTTTTATAAGTTTAATTTTCATTTTGAATTTAATTTATATTTTAAATTTTGAGATTTTTTTTTTATAATTATTATTTAATAAATAATTACTTAATATAACATGACTGATTCATATGATTCATAATATTAAATATCGTCTATTTGTCTATGAGGATGAGAATGAAGAAGAACTTTTAGAAGGATTAAAAATAATCTTTCCAGATGAAATACCTGAAAGAGAAGAAGCAGAAGGAATATTTGGTGAAGCTGATGAAATTATAATATATTCAGGTATTGTAAGTAAGAAAAGACATACTAAGGAATTCTTAAATAATTTATTTGAAAATTTAACAGATGAGGATATAAATAAATTATATGATGATTTGGATAGAAAAACAGATGACCAATGTAATTTATTTTTAAGGTTATCTAAAGAAGCTATTTTGGATGAAAAGTGGCAGGTAGTTGATGGTGGGGATAGTATTCATTTAAAAATTAAAATTGCAGCTTTTCCCGCTAAAAAGGAAATTGCACTTAAAAATATGAGGGAATTTATTGAAAACAAAACCAATAATTAATTTCTCATTTGTCTAATTTAATCAAATATTAAATTATAATATTATTAAATTAAATTAAATTAAAATAAATTAAATTAAAATAAATTAAATATAATATGATTAAATATATTTTATAATAATAATTATAATGATTTCATTATTTTTTTAAAACTTTAAAACTAAGGCTATTACATGATATATTATGATTTAAATCTTAAAGGTTCTAATTATCAAAATGATTATAATCTAATTAAACAGGCAAACGAATTTGGCTGGAATTATATTAATTTACTTTATAATCCTGATGATTATTCTAATGCTTTAGAATATAAAGATGACTTAGAGAAAGAACTATCTGAATGTGAATCTGAAAACACAACTGAAATTGGTATGGGAATTTATATTAGTGATTCTAATCCTAATGAAATAAGAAAAATTATCAATAGATATAGAAATAAAACTGATTTTATAAGTGTTTTCGGTGGAAAAAATGAGGTTAACAGGGCAGTTTTAGAGAATCGTCAAATTGATGTATTATCAAGACCTTATTATAGGCGAAATGATTGTGGAATAAATCATGTTTTGGCAAAAGAAGCAGTAAAAAATCAAGTTGCAATTGAATTGTCATTTCGGGATGTTTTAACTAATTTTTTATCTTACAGAGCTAAAGTTTTATCTCACTTTAGGGATATTATACAACTTCAAAGGAAATTTAAATTTCCACTTATAATTTCTTCATCAAGTGAGAATATTTTTGATATACGTTCTCCAAGGGATATATCCTCTTTCTTCAGACAATTGGGATTAAATGAAGATGAACTAACTGAATCCTTATATGATACTCCTCGAAGTATAATTGAATTTAATAAACATAGGAAGGAATATCTATTTGAAGGTGTTAGAATCATCGAAAAAGATTCTGAGGTGGAAAAATGAAGATGAAGGTATTGCCTCCAACACTTAGGAAAAACAACAGATATCTTACCCTTGATATTAAAACTAAAGAGGAATTTTCTAAAGATGATTTGGTTTTGGTTGTATGGGATGCATGTGTAAGGTTATTTGGTGAGATGGAAACTAGTAACTTTAACCTTTGGGTAATGCGAACATATAATCTTGATGATCGCGAAGATTGTATACATATGAAAGCTATTTTAAGGTGTCAGAGATCTTATGAAGATAAGGTTAGAAGTGCTCTTTGCTGTATAACAAGATTTAATGGAAAAGATATTGCAATTGCTACTGTAGGATTATCTGGTACTATATCCTCTTCAATTGATAAATTTGTAAAAGAATAGTTTATTTACAAATTTCCAATAATTTACATTCTCTTTTCTAATTTCCAAAGGTTTTTTATATTTTTCTATCTATAAAACATTAAATCAAAGATTTATTAAAACATTTATTAAATCATTATTTGAAACTTAATTTATTACTTTAATCTATTTTTATTATCATTTTTTTTAAAATTTAATCATATTTTTATTATTTTTATCATAGGAATATTTTTTTTTTAAAAATTAATAATTTCTTAGTATTTTTCACTTTAAAACATGAAAATATTTATATACTAAAACAACATAAATTATTTTTATATAACAGCTGTTATATTTTTTTATCAATATTCGTAGATTTTTACCATAAGCTTTATATATAAAAAATAACAATTGTTATATAGTAAAATATAACAGGTGTAATATTTTACTTTATCAAAAATTTTAAAAATTATATTAAGAAAATTAAATTATTAAAGGTGATTATTAATGACAAATAATAAAGAATATAAATTAGCAACATTAGGTGTAAGAGCAGGTCAAATTCCAGACCCCGCGACAGGGGCCCAAGCAGTTCCAATATATCAAACTACATCCTATGTATTTAAGGATTCTGATGAAGCTGCTAATCGTTTTGCACTTCAAGAATTTGGTCAAATATATTCAAGATTAACAAATCCAACAAATGATGTATTTGAAGCAAGGATTGCTGCTATTGAAGGAGGAAATTCTGGAATTTCAACTGCATCCGGTCTTGCAGCTATTTCATATGCTATTTTAAACATAACTGAACCTGGAGATAATATTGTATCTGCAGACAACCTTTATGGTGGAACTTATCAGTTATTTAATTATACATTTAAGGACTTGGCAAGAGAAGTTAAATTTGTAGATTCTCAAGACCTTGAAGCTTTCGAAAATGCAATTGATGATAAGACTAAAGCGATTTATTTAGAATCAATTGGAAACCCAAAATTGGATGTACCTGATTTTGAAGCTATATCTGAAATAGCACACAGTCATGATATTCCATTAATTGTAGATAACACTGTGGGAGTAGGATTAGTAAGACCATTAGATCACGGAGCAGATGTTATTGCAGCATCAGCAACTAAATATGTTGGTGGACATGGAACTGCTGTTGGAGGATATATTGTAGATTCTGGTAAATTCAATTGGGGTAATGGTAAATTTAATAATTTCACAAAAGCAGATCCAAGTTACCATGGATTAGTATTTTGGGATAATTTTGGTGATGTACCTGGACTTGGAAATATAGCTTTCACTGTAAGGATAAGAGCAAGATTACTTAGAGATTTAGGTGCAACATTAGCACCAGTTCACAGTTTCATCTTCTTACAAGGACTTGAAAGTTTAGATGTCCGTGTAAAAAGACATTCTGAAAATGCTCTTAAAGTTGCAAAATTCTTAGAAGCACATCCTAAGGTTAAATGGGTAAGTTATCCTGGTTTAGAGTCTCATCCAACTTATCAAACCAATAAAAAATATTTAAAAGATCATTTTGCAGGACTCATTGGTTTTGGAGTTGAAGGTGGAGAAGATGCAGGTAGAACAGTCATTGAAAAATTAGAATTGTTCTCTCTTCTTGCAAATATTGGAGATGCAAAAAGTTTAGCAATCCACCCTGCAAGTACTACTCATCAGCAATTAACTCCTGAAGAACAAGCTGCAACTGGTGTAACTCCTGACTTTATTAGACTTTCAATTGGTCTTGAAGATGCAGATGATTTAATTGATGATTTAAGCCAAGCTTTAGATAGTATATAAATATAATAAATTGTACAAGTATTGATTTATAAAAATAATATGGAGAGAGTAATAATATGTATTTAGATAATTCCGCAACAACACAAGTAAGTGAAGAAGTTTTAAAAGAAATGGAACCATTCTTTAGAGAAGAATTTGGAAATCCCTCTACACTTTATAGTTTAGGCCGTTCTTCTAAAAAAGCCTTAGATGAGGCTCGTCAAAGAGTGGCAGATGCAATTAATGCAAATCCTGATGAAATTATTTTCACAAGTGGAGGTTCTGAATCCGATAATTTGGCAATCAAAGGAATTGCATATAAATTACGTAAAAAAGGAAATCATATTATTACTACCAATATTGAACATCCTGCTGTTAAAAACACATTAAAATTTTTAGAAAATCTCGACTATGAAGTTACATATTTACCTGTTGATGAAAATGGTATTATTAAAATTGAAGACTTAAAAGAAGCAATTAAAGATGAGACAATTTTAATAACTATTATGCCTGGTAATAATGAAATTGGTACTATTCAACCTATTGAAGAAATTGGAAAAATCGCTCGTGAGAAAAAAATTATTTTCCACACTGATGCAGTTCAGACTTTTGGTAAAATTGAAGTTGATGTTGAAAAATTAAATGTGGATTTGTTATCATTATCTTCACATAAAATTAATGGACCAAAAGGTGTTGGTGCATTATATATTAAAAAAGGTGTTAGGGTTGAACCTCTTATTCATGGAGGGGGCCAAGAAAAAGGTATCAGATCAGGTACTGAAAATGTTCCAGGAATTGTTGGATTTGCAAAAGCATGTGAGTTAGTATCACAAAACTTAGATGAAAATTATAAAAAATTATCTGCCATTAGAGATGAATTAATTGAAAAAGTCTTAAGTACGGTTCCTGAATCTTATCTTAATGGTGATAGGGATAATAGATTGCCAAATGTAGTAAACTTCAGATTTAAAGCTATTGAAGGAGAATCATTAATTTTACTTTTAGATGCTAAAGGTTATCAAGCTTCAACTGGTTCTGCATGTTCTTCTAATACTTTAGAAGCTTCACCAGTATTGACTGCACTTGGTCTTGATCCTGTTGATGTTCATGGATCTTTAAGGATTTCACTTGCACCTGAAAGTGATAAATTTAATGTTGATGAATTTGTAGAAATAATTTCAGATGTTGTATCAAGATTGAGAGAAATGTCACCTCTTTGGAATCAAGATACTGATTATGAAGCTGCAATGTGCAGAAAAGATCATGATGTATGTAGGAGATGTTAATATGGATTATTCAGAAAAAGTTATGGATCATTTTGCAAACCCACGTAACTGTAGAAAAATAGAAGATGCAGATGGTGTAGGTACAGTTGGTAATCCTACTTGTGGGGATTTAATGACAATTTATATTAAAGTTGATGATGATAAAATTTCAGATATTAGTTTTCAAACATTTGGATGTGGAGCAGCAATTGCAACTAGTAGTATGATTACTGAAATTGCAGTTGGTAAAACAATTGAAGAAGCTTTAAACATTACTCGTAATGATGTTGCAAGTGAATTAGATGGACTTCCTCCTATTAAAATGCATTGTTCCAACCTTGCAGCTGATGGACTTAAAGCTGCTATTGAAGATTATCAGTCAAAAAATCAATAATATAATATACTTAAACAAATAAACTATTTTTAATATTTAATTGGAGATGGTTTATTATGGCAAAAATATTAAAATGCGAAGAATGTGGAAGTATTATTCAAGTTTTTGTTGAAGGAGAAGGTAATGCATGCGATTCCCACATGCTTGAAATTCCAGTACAAACTGAAGGAGATAAAGCTCCTAAACATAAACCTGTAATTGAAATTGATGGAGATAATGTAACTGTTAAAGTTGGTGAAGTACAACACCCTTCTGATGAAGATCATTATATTCAGTTTGTTGTTCTTGAAGCAGGTTCTGAACTTTATGCAAAATGCTTTAAACCTGGAGATGTACCAGAAGCAAACTTTATAATCTCTGCTGATAAGACCTCTGCGGGTGTAGAAGCTAAAGCATTCTGTAATCTTCACGGACTTTGGTCAAGTCAATGATTTTTACAGTTCAAATTTTAATATTTTAGAATTTGCATTTTTATAAGTTATTTTAAAATAAAATGTATAAAACTATTATATTTTAAAAAACTTATTTTTCTTTTTTTTATATTTATCAAATTATATTTTTAGATATTTTTTAAATATGAATTTTTTAATTATTTTTCAAGTTCTTAGTTATAAATTTAATTTTATTATATGATTTACCCTTTATGAGACAATTTTATAATTTTCATTATTTTATATTTTTCTTGATTATATTGAAAAAATA
>CAYQMW010000018.1:0-22250 GCA_964418715.1 uncultured Methanobrevibacter sp.
CCAAGAATTAGAATTATTCCAATAATTGCTGTACCCATTGATGAACCTAATGTATCCCCAGTTGAAACAATTCCTGATGCGTTATTTTGGCTTTCGGCAGGAATATCAAATAATGCAACATCAACAGTTAAAGCCATCATAAAACCAAGTCCTGCCCCAAGTAAAAACTGCCCTGGAATTAAATCCAAGACTGATGTATTTAATTTAAATTGATAACTTAAAATCAGACATCCAATGATAGACATTATACATCCTATTGCTAGGGTTCCCTTATGATTCAATTTTCCAATTAATTTTGGAGCAGACAATGAAAAAATAAGCAAACCCAGACAAAACGGAATAGAAGCCAAACCAGTATTAAATGGATTTAACTGCAATACACTTTGGAAAAAGAGAGTCAATACAAAAAATGTTCCAGATATTATAAGATTATATAATAACTTAATAGATACACCTACACGCAAATTTTTATCTTTAAGTAAATCTACATCAAGTAATGGAACCTTGCCTGTCCTTTTTCTTTTGAGTTCATACCATATAAAGATTGCCAAGACTATTAATCCAGAAATTATTTCAATTATACTGATAGTAACATCTTTATTCAGAGTCAAAATACCTAACACTAGCAAAACAAGACCTATACCGGAAATTATAGCACCAATAATATCCAAATCATTTTTAGATTCAGTAGGTTTGAAATTAGGAATTTTATTTCCCATTACTAAAATAAATAAAATAATTAGTAATTCAAATCCAAAAGTATATCTCCAACTGAAATAAGTTGTAATAACCCCACCAATAATTGGAGCAAAAACATCTGCAATTGCTGTTACAATCCCCAAAGTTGCTAAAGCAATTGTACGTTTTTTACCAGAATAAGTTCCACTTATTATTGAAACTATAGCAGGTAGCATTAATGCCCCTGCAACACCTTCAATCGCTGACCAACCGATAAAAAGCATTATAGTATTTGAGCTTATTGCTGAGGTAAATGTACCAATACCAAAAAGTATAGTACCAAATATAAACAGTTTCTTTTTATCAACTATATCTTGAAGTTTGGTACTAAACAGTATGAATGCAGCAGTAATAAGAGTATAAAAGGACACAATCATTTGAATGGTACTAACATCAGTATTCAAATCAACAACAATGTGAGAAATACTAACATTCATAAATAGCGTGTCTAATACTATAATAAATGAAGCACAAGCCACAACTATTAATGGAATCCAAGAATTTTCATTAGGCCTATCATTCATATTTATTAATCCTCCAACATACTAAATTTAATAATATTTAAAATGTAAGTTTTAAAATTCACAATAATATTACATTTGATTTCACCAATAATAAAAATTTCGTAGGGATTTTTATTAAAATATTTTACTCATAGTTTGTGGAATAGCACCTATCATCTCAATTCTGTAAACTTGTTTATCTGTAGAATTTTTATATCCTTATTTTCACCATAGATTTTCAATTTATCCAAATCATCATATCAAAATACATAAAGAACAGTTTATTTAAATGTTATAACAAACTATTAATTGAGACTTCATCACAAATTTAATTAAGTATCCCATTCAAAAATTATTATAAAATATTGAGAAGAAGGGATATAAGTAACTGAATTAAGTGATAAAAATGATGATTCCAACAATTCCTACTGTAGATGAGATTTTAGATAAAGGTTTTTCAAGAGGTAAAAAGGCAGCAGATATGAAAAGATCTGAGAGAATGCCTAAACATATTAAAGGTAAAAGAGTAGAAGAAGTAAGAGTTGTAACTGCATGTCAGGTAATAAAAGATAAACTTAAAATGATACTGGATAGAACTCCTGATATAGAAGAGTTACCTGAATTTTATCAAGATTATATAGACATAACTGTTGGTGTAGATAGTATGAAACAGGCTCTTGGTGGAATAAACTGGGCTTATGGTATTATTGCACAACTTGAAGATCAATACAGAAACAAAATCAGAAAGTCTGCTCCAGATAGAGCAAGTAATCTTAGAAGCCAAGCTTATGGTAGAATTTCTTCTGTAATTAAAAAGATTGAAAAAGATCTTGACTTTTTAGACTTTGCAAAATCCAAACTAAGAAATATGCCAACAATTAATTTTGAAGCAACAACTGTTGTAATAGCAGGTTTTCCAAATGTTGGAAAATCCACACTCTTAAGACAACTCACTGATGCAGAACCGGAAGTTGCAAATTACCCATTTACAACAAAAGGTATTCAGATAGGCCATATTGAAAGACACTGGAAAGATATTCAAATTATTGACACACCAGGACTATTGGATAGGCCTATTGGAGATATGAATGATATTGAATTAAATGCTATTGTTGCACTTGAAGATTTGGCTGATACAATACTCTTCATTTTTGATGCATCAGAAACATGTGGCTATTATCTAGAAAATCAGTATAATTTATACTGCGAAATAAAAAACATTTTTGACATTCCATTTATCCCACTGTTTAATAAAATAGACCTTACAGAATATGAAAGCAAAGGTGAAAACTATGAATATATTGATGGGTTTATTCAAAAAACTGAAGAGCCATTAATAATTTCAGCTTACGAAGGTAGTGGTATAGATGAAATACTTGAGAAATTTGATAGTATTGAAAAAATTCCTCGTGGACTAGACGAGGACGATGATGATTACTATTAAATTTTAAAATCTTTTTTTTATTTTTTTTATTAAATTTTAATTTTATTTTTAATTTTTTAGAAACTTTTAATTTTACTTCTTATTTTTAACTAAAATCTAATTTTAATTCTTATTTTTAACTAAAATTTAATACTATTTTTATTTTTAACAAAAAAAAGTAGAAAATAAATAAAATAAATTAAAAAAAAGTAAGTGGAATAAATAAATAATATAATTTATTATTGATTATTTATTAATTTTATACAGGTATTTCACTTTGAGGGACTTCATAAGTATAACAGACCTTATAAAGTCTTGCATGGTCATTTAAAGATAAAATAGCAATATCAATAATATTAGTTTCACCTGTAATAAATTGTTCTCCAGAGAAGCTAAACTCACCAATACCCTCAGTTACATTAAATTGAATTTCCACTTCATTTTGAGTTCCTCTATTTAAGACAGCATACATATCAAATACTGGAAGCTTATCATCAAGTACACCGTCTTTTTTAAATTCAATTTTAAATGTTCCAGGACTTGTTGATGTGACCTCATCAAATTTAATCTCATATGTTTTAATTCTAGGACACATGGTTCCATATCCTACAACACCAGTATCATTATCCCAAGTAACAAGACTGTTTGTACCATACCAATTTGCATCCAAATGTAATTTCTGACTGTCATTATATAATCCACCCCCATAGATACCAAAAGGATTAGCACTTAATTCACCCAGAATCATCATACTCGGACCTTTTGCATTTCTATAAATTGCATTATCAGTAACAACTGGTTCAACTCCCTGTGGATCTACATCATAACCAGCATTAAATCTCATACCCTCAAGAACATTATCTGAAATGGAATTTGATTTAACAACAATACCTGTTGAATAATTACTGTCAAGAGAAATACCAATGTGATTAGAACTAATGTTATTAGATAATATTGTCACATTAACAGCAGAATTATTTAAGTATATTCCATAACCACTAGGCCCCTCAGGGACAGTCATAATATATAAACCAACACAATCTTTAATATTATTGTTAGATATTAATGTATTAGAAACACCATAACCATAAGTTATTCCATAATTGTTTTCACAGATTATGTTTTGACTCATAGTAATATTACCGGAATATTGAGCATAAATCCCATTTTCATATAAATTAATATGATTAGATAAAATATTAACCATTTTAGAGTCAACAATACTTATTCCACTACCTGGAAGACTAATATTACCACACATATATTCATCTATTTTGCTTTCCTCTAAAAGATTTGCAATATTATTATTTATTATAGATACATTATTTGAAGAATTAACTAGAATTGCATTAGAAGAATTTGAAAGGATTTCAAAATTGTCTATTACAACATTATCACAATTTATAATAAATACTGACTTATTAGATAATCCTTTTAATAGTGCTTTATTAGTTGAATAAATATTTGAAGGATTGCTTATATACAAGTTAAGTCCTTCATACATAGCATCTATAAATTCAATATAATGATATGTATTTGACGAATCTAATATTCTTTGAATCTCATCATTATCCAAATTAGAACCAATAAATGTTGTATTAATTTTATCAACAACTGTAATTATGTTGGATTTAGATACCGGCATGTATACTTCACTTCCACCATAATTTAGATTTATAGTGAAAGAAGACGGATTTTCATAGGATACAGGAATACTTATCTGACCCTCATCATCAGTCAAGACAGTGAAATTATTATCATTTATAGAATAGCTTATATTTTGATTTTTAAGGATATTTCCAGAACTATCTATTAAACTTACTACATAATCTTCTGTTGAATTAATGGAAAATCTTCTATCAAAACTTCTAATAATTGTTAAACTCTTTGATACATTTATTTTAGCAGTGCTTTTAGATGGCTTGTAAATCGTATTTCCATTATAATTTACTGTTAGAGAATATGTTTTCTCATCTGGAAGCTTAATGTTTAAACTGACCTGTCCTTTAGAGTTAGTGGTTTTAGTATAAGTTTTACCATTTAATTTAATTGTTAATTTGCCTTTGGAAATTGCTTTTGACCCGCTTGTTTTTAAACTTATAGTGTATGATTTAGTGGTATTTGGCGTAACATCCATATTTGGTGTGATAATTTTAGTTTGAGTTTTTGAAACCTTGATTTTACCAGATGATGTAGCTTTTCTATATATTTTACTGCCTGCATAATTAGCAGTAACTTTATATGTTTTTAAACTATTAAATTTAACACTGATTGTGATTTTTCCTTTATTTGAAGTGGTTTTAGTATAAGTTTTACCATTAAGTTTAATTTTTATCTTTTGTTTTGAAATTCCTTTACCTGCATCATTATTTAAAGTGATTGTATATGATGATTTTGTTTTAGGAGGAATTGTTATACTTGGAACAATTAATTTTACAGCTTTTGAAGAGTATTTTACTTTAATGGTTTTAGTTACAGATGATGCTTTGTATTTATTTGTTTGAGTATGCTTTATCATTACTTTATAAGATTTAGATTGTTTATATTTTAATTTGATTTTAGCTATACCCTTAGAGTTTGTTTTTTGAGTAGAATACTTTTTACCATTAATATAAAATATAAGTTTTTCACCAGATATTGGAGTGCCTGATGATGTTTTTAGTGTAACTGAATAATATTCAGCCCTATTAGGTATCATATTAAGGTTTGAAGCTATGATTTTTGTTGAAGTCCTTTTAACATTAATTTTGCTTGTTCCATTAGTTCCATAAAAGTCAACACCATCTCCTTCATAAGTCAGTGCCAATATATAAGTTCCTTCCTTAGATAAGGAAACTTTTATTTTAAATGTACCATTTTCATCAGCACGTGTAGTGAGCTTATTTGAATTAAGAGTATAATTAATTAGCTCATTACTTACAGGGCTTCCATCAATTCCAGTTAAAGTTCCACTAAAATAAACACCAGAATTAGGATAAGTTGTTAAATTAGAAATATTGAAGGTGGTATTAGTAGCAATGCCTGGAATTTGTGAATCTTCAATTTTTAATGTTTTAGCTACTTGGTCATTATAATATCTGGAATTTGTTGGAAATACAACAGTTAGATTATTATCGCTAGCTTCAAATTCCTCCTTATAAAACCTTACAGTTGCAGTACCATTTTCCATTAAAACAGTTTTATAAACATCACCTTCCTGAGGAGTAGATTTAGTATCTTTTTTATTTAAATAAAAAGTAACATATACAGAACTGATATCACTTGCTATATTTCCATTAATATCAACAATAGAAATAGAATAAATTCCTTTTTTAACCTGTTTAATTTCAGTTAAATAAAGATAATAATTTCCACTATAAATCCATGGGCCTAATTCATATTCATAATAAATAACAGGACATTCCAAATATTCATTTACACCGAAAATATATCCTAAATATGCTGGATCTTTATTAGTTGAGTAATCCCCATTATTTTCCCCAACATAATTATAAATATCGTTTTCGCTGTCGTAGGTATATTCACCTTTATTAGTTCCCACATAATAATAAACAAAATTATAAACCGGCCGGTCTCCAAGACCTACCATATAATTATTATTAACAAATTCTACATTTAAACCTCCACTTGCCAAATTTAATGTACGGTAATCATTAAAAACATCATACCTTTCATTTAAATAAAAGAAATTTCCAACAATATCAATTCTTGTAATATTGACATTAACATAAACACCGAATTTGTTTTCTGCAATATAATTATTTGAAATATTAACAAAATTTGTAGAAGTTAAATTTACTGCGGAAAATCCATTATTTGTAATATTGTTATAAAGTATTTGTGTGTAATATGAGTTTCCGGCAATATTAATACCTGAAATTTTACAATTTCCAATATTGTTATAAGTAATTTCAGTATAATTGGAACTGGTAATATTTATAGCAGATGTTGCATTTTTAAAAATAGAATCAGTAATATTTACATATTTAGAATCTATGATTTTTATACCATTTACAAATTTGATTATACTAATATTTTCCAGATTAATGTTTTGAGATCTTTCTACCCGGATCCCATCCCCGGTTTTTGTATTGTTAAAATAACAATTACTAATACTTACATTACTTAATCCTCCCATTAATATTCCATATGCCCAATCATCATATAATCCTAAATCATCAACAAATGTAAATCCATCAATAATAGTACCACTAGCTTTGGAATTTAGATAAAATATACCCTGATGATCTGAACCGCTTGTTTGAGAACAGGGACTAAATACGGTTCCAACTGAGGAGATGATTGTTAATTGTTTATCAACAATAAAATGGCAATGTTCATAATAGCTTCCTGTAATAACTATTGTATCTCCAGGATTTGCACTGTTAATTGCATTTTGAATTGTAGGATTATTCATTTGATTAGGAGAACTTCCATCTACATATATTATATTTGATTGTAAGATTGAATTATCATTAGATTGGCTTTTAGAATTATTATTTTCATTAGTGAATAATTGGCTTTGTCCATTATTATCACCATTAGAGAATTGACTTTGTCTATTATTTTCATCATTTAATCCAACATCTTCAGATTCATTGACTATATTTGATTCGGCCTTTTGATTAAGATTAGAAAAATCAAAATCTGATTCTGCAAGATTTATATCAGAGCAATCTGTTGATAATTCAATATTACCTTCATCACTAATATCAACATCACTAGCTGCAATAGTTGAGACTGTTGTAATTGTAATAAATAAAATAAGTAATATTAAAAAGAAATTTTTTAACTTCACTTCAATCTCCTCAAAATATATCTATTGTTATATAAAATAAAAAAAATAAAAGAAAAAATAAGTAAAATTAATTACTTATTTTTTAACTTTAATAGTCCCTTTTGCAGATTTAGCATTGTATGCTCCGTCACCAGCAAATTTAGCAGTATATTTGTAAGTACCTGCTTTAGTAATTTTAACAGTTACAGTAGCCTGACCTTTTGCATTGGTAGTACCAGTGTAGGTTTTACCATTAACAGTTATACTTACTTTTTTACCTTTAAGTGCGGTGCTACCAGATTTTAAAGTGACAGTTACTTTTTTAGTAGCTTTTACTTTGAAAATTTTGGTAGGAGCAGTTAAGGAAGTTGCTTTTTTAGAGACTGTAATTTTTGCATTTGCGGTAGCCTGTTTATAATACTCATTACCTTCAAAAGTAGCATAAGCATAATAGGTTCCTGCAGTATTAAAGTTAACCTTTATAGTTGCAACACCACTATCATCAGTAGTACCAGTATAGGATTTACCGTTAATTAAAACATTAACTACATTACCAGAACCTAAAGTAGCATTACTACTAGATTTTAAAGTTATTTTAAAATTACCATTATCGAGAGCTTTAATACTTAAATCGCTAGCAGTCATAACGGTTTTAGCTGGTACCATAAACATTGTTGTAGCATTTTGGTATTTTTTAGCTTCACCGCCATAATATAATACTGCTCCACCGTTAATATCTCCTTCAATAACGAAAATACCGTCATCATCAGCAGTGACATTAACAGGTTGGCCACCTAATGAATAAGATATTGTTGCTTTTTTAATTCCAGTACCATTACTAGAGATTTTTATAGCTCCTCTAATAATATTATCTGTTATTTGGTAAATTTCAAAGTATGTAGGTTCAAGAGTACCTTCAGGGATGAAGACACCTTCTTCATTTTGGGTCCAATTATTATCCCAGAAAGTCCAGACATTTACACCTTCAGGTAAAGTGTTGTTTGCAATAACAATATCCCCAGTAGGGTTTAAACCACCGTTTTCACTTGTAGTTCTAACGAATTTAACAAGATATGGATTTGTACCATCAGCTAAAGTAACTATGTTGTTATTAATAGTAATAGAACCAATTTGACTTGCTGCACCATGTGCAGTGTTTCCGGATTCAGTGGAAATTAAAACATCATTATCAGTGACACCTTTAAAAGTATTTTCAAGAATAACAAATCCATCAGATGATTTATCAACACTTAATACAGGAACTTTATATTTATTACCTTCAACTAATACATAACCACAGCTTGTAAATGTATTGTTTGCAATTATACTACCAGGAGTTGCAGCTCCACCGAAATAAATTGCATATACATTATTTGCAAATGTGTTATTTAAAACAGAAGTATTGGTTGCACCTGAGAATATTGAACATCCATCAAGCATTTGACCATCAAAAGTACAATTACGTACGGTAGTGAATTTAGAGTTTCCACCAATATTTACAGCCTTTGTACCAGTTTCTTTATTTTCTGACGGATTATAATTTACATAGGTTGCTTGACCTTTAAAAGTACAACCCTCAACTAAACCATAATTAGATTTAACAAAATAAACTTCACTTGCATAATTAGTGAATCCACAATTTAAAATAGACACATAATTAGCAGAATCTGCAATAATACATAAACCATCTATTGAACTTGGATCACCATATACTGGAGTAAACCCACTTGTAAATTGGAGATTTTTGAAAGTGATTCCTGCAGCATTTGCATGGAAAAGAGTAAATGTTTTTTGATATTTAGTATCTCCCATACCAGTAATTATAGTACCAGATTGACCGTTAATAGTGATATTTTTAGTAATTTCAACGGTAGTATTAAAAGTATATGTATCTGCTTCTAAATCAATAGTATCTCCATCTTCTGCACCATCAATAGCTGCTTGAATGGATTCTGAATTTTTTTCTGTAGGTACAATACTTTTTGATGTAGTAGCCGGAGCAGCCCCTTCATCAACAGTATCTACAGCACCATCATCAACATCAGCAACACTACCAGTATCTGCATCAGCAACAACACCGGAGTCTACATCTTCAGCTGCTGAAACAACACCGACAGATAATGCAACTAATACTATTAAAAGAAAAGAGATTAATATTTTCTTATTATTCATATTTTTGCACCATAAAAAAGATTTTTATATAAATAAATCAACTAATATTAAATTTCCAAATATAAATTGAGTTATAATTAATAATTAATAAAATTTGGAAAAATTTTAAAATAATATAATAAATATTAGCCTAATAATATATTATTGATATGCATATAAAAGATTATCGATTTTAAAAATTTTTAAAAAAAATATATTTAATAGAATTATAATAAAAAATTTCAAAATAAATTTATTAAAAAAGAATATATATTAATAGAAATATAAATTAAATAAAAAATTAAAATTAATTGGAGGTGAACAACTATAAAATACGATAAAATATTCTTGCAAATCATTATTATTTCAATAATACTTTTTACTATCTCAAATATTTCTGCAGCAGATACTGCCGACTCAAATAGTGGTGTTGGTGATGATTCCAATTTAGATAATCTTGATATTACAGAAAATACAATTAAAACTAATGTTGAAAATGATAATGCTCTTGAAGCAGATGATTCCTCTGAGGTTAATGAAAGAATCATTAATGCAGAAAATGATGATGTAATACTCTTAGAACCAGGAACATATAAACTCCACAATATAACAGTTACCAAAAACATTACAATACAGGGAAATGGTAATCCAAAAGATGTAATTATTGATAGTGAGGAAAAATCAAGTATTTTCCTTATAAAATCCAGTTCTGTTAATGTAAGATTTATTAATTTAACATTTATAAATGGTTTAACAGATAATTTTGGAGGAGCTATCTCAAGTGAATGCGGAAAGGTCTATGTAGATAATTGTATTTTTATAAATAACACTGCTCTAAAAGGTACTAATGCTGGTGCAATATCCAACTATGGAAATAAATACGAAAAAGGATATCTTTTTGTAAATAATTCCTTATTTATAAATAACCATGCAGACCACGACGGCGGAGCTATAACTACCTGTCAAGCCAGTTGTGAAATTTATAATACAATTTTCATAAATAATACTGCTGTTCGTGATGGAGGAGCAATTAGAGTTAGTGTTGCAGGCTTTGGAAAAATTGAAGACTGTATCTTCATGTACAACCATGCAGATGAATGGGGAGGAGCATATTACAGTTGGTCTGGAACTTCACACATTGACCGTTGTATTTTTATAAACAATACTGCCGGAACTGATGGTGGAGCAATAATGATTTCAGGCGACTTTAAAATAAAAAATTCAATTATTATGGATAATACTGCATATAAGACTGGAGGATCCGTCTTTATAATAAATCCAATGTATGATAAAGAAACAAGTATGGATTTTACAAATAACCTAATAACAAATAATAGTTCACCTTACGGAAGTGAGATCAGCATTCTCTGGGAACATCCAAACCATTTATATGTTGACTTTAATGACAATGATTGGGGCGAAAAGGATCCTAATGATTCATCAGTTATTGATCCTAGTGGAGTTACAGAAAGAAGTAAAGTTCAATCCACAACTAAATCAAATTTATTAAATGAATTAAATTTAGATTTAGTAAAAAGATATAGTGATATATTAAGTGATTATACTTTTCCTTATGAACGTTTCCAAAAATCAGAACCGAAAATTCCAATAGAAAATACAAATAGTTCTAATAACATTAAGCATAATGACAATAATAATGAGAAAAAGCATAATAATAATGAAATCATCAATAATCCTATAGAAAATAAACAGAAACAGCATAATACAGTCATATCAAATCTAAGTAATGCAGTAAATACTGCCGAGTCAAATATTGAACACGGCACAATTATTGGTAATTCCTCCTCATTTGGAGAATCATCAGATACAACAGATAATATAAAAGCATACGAAATAAGTAAAGCAAGAAAAACAATTAAACCTACTAATGAGATTAAATATGACTTTTTATATGGTGTTTTATTTGTAATTGTTTTATTAGGATTAGTTATAGGTTATAGTATAAATAAAAACGATGATTACTAAACATTTTTTTTTTTTACTCAAGGTAATTTACTTACCTTATACTATTTTTTTTAGAAATTATTGATTGAAAATTAAAATTATTAACTTATTTTATAAAAAGAATTAAATTAAAAACTAGAATAAGTAACTTACTTTTTAAAATAGCTTAAAAAAAGTTAAAAAAAGTTAAAAAAGTTTAAAAAAAATAAAAAAAGTAGAATTAAGATTCTACCTTAGCTTTCATTTCTTTAATGTCGTCTCTATAATAGAAACCAATGGTCACTAATATTAAAATAACAATTAAAGAAATTCCAGAGATTTTAACGAAATCGTCTTCGTCAATTACTATTTTTTTCATTACAGAATCTTTAGCAGATACACCAGAACCAGACGAACTGGCACTGCTGGAAGCACTTGTAGGTGAAGAACTTTGATAAGCATTTTGTGAAGGATTGTTTATAGAATTTGAACCACTGCTTGAAGGATTAAAATTATTGGTAGTTGTACCATTTGCATTATTATTGTTTCCCCAATTGTTGGCCCCATTTCCATTATATTTAGAATTTCCACCTTCACCATTACCGTTACCATTACCGTTACCATTGCCATTACCAGTTCCTGAATCTTTAGCTTCTAACATTCCTTCATCTTTAGGATAGACAATGTCCGGATAAGGATAGACAGGGCTTTGACCATTCATATTACTGTTTGCAGTATTTGGAGTATCTGATTTATAAGTAGTATCCCTACTGGATTTATCAACTTCACCATAAATAATATCTCCGTTCTCTGCATTGACAGTGAATAATGCAGTTCCACCACTTATAGTAATAGTATGAGTGTTTCCATCATTGGTCTTATATGTAAAAGTTCTATCTGGAAGTAAACTTGCAATATTTCCATTTGAATCATAAAATGCTGCCTGGAATTGGTTAGCTCCAACTTGTCTTATTGAAAACTTTAAACCATTAGTGCTTATTTTTGGACAAATGAAATTATTATCAGAATACCAGTTTTCACCAATTTCTAATCTTTGGCCATTTTCCTGATAATAGGTTTCTTTTGCTTCCATATCCTTTGCATAATTATTGAAAATTACATTATAACTAATGGTCTGGTTTCTTGGAGCAGTGTAATCATCTGAAAATTTAAGTCCTTCATATGTATTTTTAGATATTACATTTGATTGGATTGTATTAGATCCAATTCTATTAAATAAAATACCCTCTTCCTTATTTAAGGTAATATTATTTGAAAGGACTTTTATATTTCCACCAGCATTATTAAAATAAATACCTGCTTTTTTATTACCCATAATATTATTTTTAACGATGTTTAAATACTGAGGACCTTCACCATAATCTATGTTATTTACCTTATTTGAGGCGAAAATCCCATAAGCATTATTATTTTTAATATCATTGCAATAAATATAAGTATATTTACTTTTAGCTATATCAATACCATTTAGATTATTGTTAATAACATTATCTATAATATAACTATGATTTGCAAGGCCAATGACAATTCCTGCTTTTGAATTTTGTGTAATTTTATTTTTTGTAATGTTTAAATAATTGACATTTTCACAAATAATTCCATTAACACTAGAGCTAATTTCATTATCATAAACTGTCACATAATCTGAATTCTTAATTTCAATAGCATTTCCTAAAGATTGAATTATAAAACCCTTAATGACAGATAATGAAGAATCCTTACCTTTTATAGAAAATACAGGTTTATTAGCAGATGAACTTAATACAGTATTAACATTACTTTGTAATGTTAAGGTTTTATTAATAATTAAATTAATATCTGTGTAAGTTTTTCCTTTAAATAAAATTACATTACCTGCTTTTGCATTATCTATTATTTCCTGAATTTCATTTGAATTGAGACCACTTTTTACAATACGAGTATTGTTCATAGTTATTGTTGTAGTTTTTGATGAGGATTTATACTTTGAATCACCAGCAAATTTTGTAGTAATTTTATATGTATTATCTTTAATTGATAATTTAAGAGATACTATTCCTTTATTATTAGTTTTAGCATTATATGTTTTGCCATTAAGTAAAAAACTTAACTGATAATTCTTAAGTGTTTTATTGTTTATATCAAGAAGTTTAACTTTAAAGTAATCCCCTTTCACATCAAAGGTAGTGTTACTGATAATATCTATATGAGTATCTACTTTATTAGTTGATTTTAGTGAAGATTTAGACTCCTCTGTATCATTTGTGTAAGTTGATTGGCTTACTGGAGTATTATCAATATCTTGTGAAACTTCAATATTGGTCCCATCAACAGTATTTAAAGTTTTATAGTTATTATCAGAATCATCAATCTCAAGAGCCATTGATGTATTCAATGTCAATAGAATTAAAATGGAAAATATAATAATTAAACTTTTCTTACCCATTTTTCACCTCTGACACTCGATTATTAAGAATTAATTATCGATTATTAATTCTCATAAAATAATATATTTCATTAATAGTATATATTTATTATTCTTTTTTAAGTAAAATTCTTATTTTAAAAAAATAACTAGAAAATATAAAAATTAATTGTAAATAGCTAGATTTTCTTAAACTTTTTATGATTAATAGTAAACTATTATCATATCGAATAGAAATAATCAATTTTTAAAATCATAGGATAATTTAAATAAAAAATATATTAAACTAAAATAATCAATTAAATAAAAGAAAAAAAGAGAAATAATAAAAATTTAATGAAAATAAAAGATTAAACTTTAAAATAAAAAAATAAAATAGAATTAACGAACTGTCAATCAGAAACCATGACTAGTTCGCCAGTTTCAGGATCCTGATATACTTTACCTACTTCACTATAACCACTGTCTTCTATTCCATTTGCATCTGAATAGTTTTGAGAAAAAACCTCAGAAGAGGAAACATCTTGCTGTGATGAGGAAGCATCTTGAATCATATCAGGATTAACAGATAATGCCATAATTGCAAAAATTAAAAACCCCAAGGCCAAAACAAGCATAGCATCTGAAAGGTTATTAATTCCACTCATAGGATCATCGTCAATAGATTCAGAAATACGTCGTCGTTTTCTAAGCATAAAATCACCTTTTATTTAAAACTTCAAGTTCCGTCTCTGCAAGAGTTTCAATAACAATTAAATCAGATTCATACCACTGTTTTTTAAATTTGGATATTAAATATGCAATACCTCCAACAGTTAAACCAGTAACAGTAGTATCAAATGCAATAGTTAATGATTCTGCAAGAGTTGTAATGTCACCTGAACCTAATGCTGCAAGACCTGGACCTAAAGGAATTAATGTACCTAAAAGACCAAGAATAGGACCTAATCTAACAAGTATATCAGTTCTTGAAGTGTTTTTTATTAATCTTGATTCTTCATCAGAAATCAGTTCACTAGCTAATGCTTTACGAGCTTCAGAACCAATATCATGATTATTTGCAATTCTAATTAAAACATTCTTTTGATAATTAAATAAATTACTATTATTTACTGCTTCTTTAATTTCATTGTGATCTTTTGAAAATGAAATTTTCCTGATTAATTCTTCCAACTGCTCTGATTTAATTGGTTTTCTTGAAATCAATTCGTTAATAAAACCTCCAAGAGACAATAATATAATTACAATAAAAATTACAATTAATATTACCACAGGAGTCAATAAACTTTCAGAGATTATATGAATTAAACTGGTTAAGGTTTCAGTACCTTGAAGTATCATAGTTTACCACCATTTTCATTATAAAATAATCCTACAATCATAATTACAACCATAGCTATAATAACATAAACTAATTGATAAGTTGGAGTTAAAATTAAAAATGAACTAAACATTTCATAGTCTAGGTTTAATGTTGAATAATATGTTAACCCCAATATAAATATTAAAATAGCTGATAATAATACAAACTCACCAATAATAACAGGATATTCTCTTTTAGCATATTGTAGAAATTTTGAAACTTTAAATATTATAAATAAACTTATAAACATGATTAAAGAATATAATAAAGTCATAAATAATGTTAACTGACTACTTTGTGAAGATAAAAGAAATTCACTTACAATCAACAATATAATTATAATTCCTAATGATTTTGTTAAAGAAATTATGCCTTTATAATATAATACATAGGACATAAATAAGATAAGACTAATTAATATGAAAAAATAGCTAAAATAATTTAAAAGAAAGCTTAATCCCTTAAATGATAACAATCCCATATTCATGGATATAAAAGACACTGCAGAAAGGACTAAAGATATCCCTAATAATTTAATATTTTCTAATTTTAAATTTCCTAAAAAAAGAGAAATATTAATTGAAAATAATAAAATTATTACCAACAAATAACTACTAAATAAATCCATAATTAGCCCATTATATTCTTTTTATAAGTATAATTTAACAATATGTATATATAAACATAACGAAGAATATTTTTCCAAATCTTTTATTCTTAAAATAAATAGAAAATAAGGAAAATCTTTGTGGATAATGTAAAGATTTTGAATAGAGCATTTAATACAATTAAAATAAAAATAATAAAATTAACAAAATCATAATAACTTTAAAAAGAAATTAATCTTCACTGAAAAGATTATTTAATTTTAAATTAGTTTTTAAAGGAAGACATATTTTCCTATTATCTTCAAGTTGAATTAATTTTACACCAATATCATAAATTTTTTCAAGATTTTCTTCTGTAATTACATCATCAGGTCTTCCTATATCTATGAATCCACCATCTTTCATAATAGCCACTTTTGTACTTGAGAGAAAACCATGGTCCGGAAAATGCGAAGACATAATAATTGATAGGCCGGTTTTAGAGAGATTTTCAATAATTTCAAGTAGTTTAATTTGATTTCCGAAATCCAAATGTGAAGTTGGTTCATCAAGTATTAAAATATCAGGTTTTTGTGCAATAACTCTTGCAAGGAAAACAAGCTGTCTTTCACCACCACTTAAATTAGTATACTCTTTATCTTTTAAGTGATCAATAGATAGAGTTTTAAGAGCATTTAATGCAATTTTTTCATCTTCTTCCTTTGGAGTGGAACTTATATTTAAGTAAGGAGCCCTACCCATCATAACAACATCAATTACTTTAAATGGAAATGAAGGAGTGTGAGATTGAGGAATATAACCTATATGTTTAGAAATTTCCTTAAATGAAAATGATTTAATGTTTTTACCATTAATTAATATTTCACCAGAATCAATTTTATTTAATCCATTTAAACATTTGATTAATGTAGTTTTTCCAGTACCGTTTGGACCTAAAATACATAAAACATCTCCTTTAGAAATATTAAATGAAATATCAGAAAATATTTCCTGTTTTTCATATGAAAAGCTTATGTTTTTTACTTCAAAAAGATCCATTAAACCACCTCATGACCATTCTGAATACCCCTGTTTAAGTAAATATAAAAATATAGGAACGCCAATAATTGCAGTTAAAATACCAATTGGAATTTCAATGGATATAACTGCTCTTGATATATTATCTATTAACAAAAGAAAACTTGCACCTAAACTTAATGATGCGGGAATTAATATTCTATTATCCGGACCTACAACCATACGGGACATATGTGGAATAATTAATCCTACCCATGCAATTATACCACTAACTGATACAGCTGCTGATGTAAGTAAAGTACAAGCACATATTATAAGCAATCTTATTCTTGATGGATTTGTACCTAAAGATTGTGCTTCTTCATCACCCATTGCTAAAATATTCATTTGCCATCTTAAAACAAGTAAAATAATCATTCCAATAATAAAAGGAATTATTATCATAAGAAGTTTATCTAATGTTACAGAGGCTAAACTTCCCATTAACCAATAAACAATTTCAGGTAATTTATCATCAGGATCTGCAAGAAATTTAACTCCAGATATTAATGCATTAAAAAATGCCGAAATAGCTACTCCTGACAATACAAGTACTAAAATTCCACCGGCCTTATATACTCTGGAAATTAAATAAGTAATTGTTACGGAGATTATACCAAATATAAAAGCAAAAATTTGAATTAGAAGATTTGGTCCTCCAATTAAAATAGCTACAGCTGCTCCAAAACCTGCACCATTAGATACTCCTAAAAGATCTGAAGAAACTAATGGATTTTGAAAAATACTTTGAAATGATGCACCTGCCACAGCAAGTGATGCACCTACAACAATAGATGCAATGATTCGTGGAAGTCTTATCTCAAAAACAATATTGGTAACAGTTGGTGAAACTTCCAAATTCGGAAATATAGGCACCAACAATGTTTTAATTACATCAATTGGACTAATTGGGTAACGACCTATTAAAAATGATGCAAAAAATAAAACCACAGGAGTTATAATAAATAATAATATTATTAAAACTTCCTTATTTTGACTATCCATCCAATTTTCTCCTAAAAGTTAGATTCTTTAAATCCTGAATCAATTAAAATCTGACGAGCCTCATCGTCACTTAATTCAACATGATAAAATTTTGAGTAAAATTCTTCAGTGGTTTTAACCATATCAATATCAGAGTACTTTTCTGGATAAATAACTTTTGCAGTCCATGGAAGACCAATTATCATATTAGCCCCGACAGGCCTATCAAACCATTTAAATGGAGATTGTGGTGAAAGATATACATTCTTATTTTTTACAGCATTAATACTAGCCCAATTAGAATTATTATAAACACTATGATAAAATTCAGGATCAGTTGTAATAATAATATCCGGATTCCAGCTAATTACCTGTTCCATAGACACTTGAACGCCAGTGGTAGTGTTGCCCTGATTTAAGGAATCTGCAACATTAACTCCTCCAACAATATCAATTAACTGACCATGTGAAGAATGTGAAGGATTTGTTTCAAGCCCGTCATCACCTTCAGCATAATAAACAGTTCTTTTCTCTGAATCTGATAATTGACTAGATTTTGATTTAACCTCATCCAAATATTTGTTGTTGAAGTCAACTAATTCTTGTGCCTTTTCTTTTGAACCTATTATTTCTCCAATAAATAATATGGAATCATCCATTTTTTCAATATCAGTAGTGTCTCTAACAGCTAATACTGGTATCTTTCCAAATTTCTCCTGACGTTCTTCTACTGTTGCCAGGTCTCCATTACCTTCATCAACAGATTCAATGATTAAATCTGGTTCTGCTGCTATAAACTCTTCATAACTACCATCTTGTGCTCCATACCAACCACCAATAACAGGATAATCTGCATATTGACTTGGGACATATTTAAGTTCATCATCTGTCCATTGGAAATTAACTGCTTTGAGTTTTTCAGGAGCAATCATATAAATTACAGTAGTCATTGGAGGGCTAGTTGCTACAACATTGCCCCCTCCATCAGGTATTTGAACTGACCTATTTAACATATCAGTAATATTTTTTTCACCAGAATTCTCTGTAGTGTGAGGGGTTAAAAACAAATGAGTAGCTACACACACTATAACTAAAATAAATAATATTAATATAAGAATTTTACTTTTTTTATTCATAGTATCCACTATTTTGAATTATTTACGATAAGAATATATGTTAATAACTAATAAAATATTTTTCTAAAATGAAATTTTAAAAGAAAATTATTATTAAAATTAATTAAAACAAGATTAAAAAATAAAAAACAAAAAAGACTAAAAAACTTAAAATTAATAAAAAATTAGATAAGAATAATAATCATTATATATTATATAAATAAAATAATGTATAATAAAATTTTTTAAAAAAAAAAAAATTATAATATTTTAAAACAAATAATTTTATTGATAGCTTTTAATTATTTGAAAAAGCAAAGCAAATAAATAAGAAAAATATCAGAAATAAGGATATTTAAAATAAATGAATAAATTTTCAATAAGAAAGAAAAGAAGGTGTATATTATGGCAAAACCTGATTTTAGTGAAACTAAAAAACAAGCATATGATGCAGTAGATGATATTTTACTTAATCTTAAATCTGCAGGAAAAACTATAGACAATATGATAAGTGAATATAAAGAAACTTTACCAAACAAAATGAATGTTGATTTACTTGAAGATGATGAAACTTACTATTTAAGAGCAGATATTCCAGGTGCTCCTAAAGAAACCGTAAAAATTGAAATTAAAGAAGAGAGCATTATTATTGCTTGTGAATTTGATTCCTTTAAAAAAGAAATTGAAGCGAAATTAAATCCTGTTGAAGAAACTGAAGAAGTAGAAGAAGCTGAAGTTGAAATAGTAGAAGAAGAAGAAACTGAAGAAGAAACTAATGATGAATCTGAAGAAATAGAAGTAGAAGCTGAAGAAGTAAAAGAAGAAAAAACTAAAGAAGTTAAATATTTAGTTAAAGGCAGAACCACAGGACCTGCAAAAAGAATAATTAAATTACCTGCTAAAGTTATCTCAGAAGAAGCAGTAGCTAAATATGATAAAGGTACTGTAACTTTAATTATTCCTAAAGAACCTCCAAAAACATATAATGTTACTGTAGAATAATAATATTAAATGTTTTAAATTTATACTTTTTTTTATTTTTTCTACTTTTTATTTTAATTACTTTTAATAATTGTTTTTTTAAATTAATGTGATGATAATATGGTAAAAATAGCATTAGTTAATAGTGATACTGATGAAATTATAAGCAGATATGTTTTTGAAGAAGATGAGTTTTTTAAAAGCACAAATGCAATAAATACTAGTCAAACTGATTATGATAAATACATTCAATTATTTAACGAATTAGATTATACTGTAGATATATTAGAGCCTTATAATGATGGTGAAGATTTTATCATTAGAAAACCTGCTATTTTAAACCAATACTTAAAAGATTATTCAAATGCAAATGATTTTAAACTTGAAAACAGATTATTTAAAGAGAGTTTTCCTATTTTTTATGAAATGAACTTTTTTAAAACCATACAGGAAGTTTACAAAAATGAAAAAAGCATTTCATTTAGACTGTTAGAATACATTGGTAAAAGTGTTGACCACTCAATTACCCATAGAATTATTAAATTGGATGATTGTATTTTCCTACTTAGTCATTTTGAAACATCATTTGATTTAAGTTACCATCAGGATCTTTTTGATAATGAAAATCCGATGATTATTGCTAAAGATGGAAAAATAGTTAAAAGAAATATTGCATTTTTAGAAATAATACAGAAATACCATGGAAAAGAAAATGCTAATTTAAGAATCCAAGAGTTAAATATAAAAAACCTTGTTGATGATGAATATTTCTCCTGTGAAAACAGAACAAAAGAAGAATGGGCTGAAGCATATAGGAAAATAAATGATCGTGAAATCTACTCCGATACAAGCATTATGAAAGAAAGATTACCAGATAATAAAAATGCTTACTTTGAAGTTACAATGATACCTATAACTCTTAAAAACAGTCCTGCAGTTCAGATAAGTGTTAAAGACATAAGTGAAAGAGTTTATAAGGAAATAGAAGCACAAAATCTTAAAGAAGACATTGGAGTTTTTGAAGACATTAATAAAATTGCCATAATGCATTATGATCCTATTCATAAGTATCGTTGGACCAACGGTATTTATGAGATTATAGAAGAACCTATTGGCTCCATTGGCCCTGAAGTAAATATTATTAATCAATATTTAATTAAAGATAAAGAAGAACGGGAGCGAATTAGTTCCCTTATTAAAAAAGCAAAAGCTAAAAAATCATTCTTTAAAACAAGGACCAAATTTGAAACTAAAAAAGGAACAAAAACCATTATTATATCACTTCATTATACAAAAACTGATGAATATAACAATCAGATAACTGTAGGATATATTCAAGATGTATCTGAAATGATTGAAAATGAAATTAAAGCCGAAGAAGCTAAAAATCAACTTGCAGAAGTATATAAACTTCACAGAGAACATGCTGCAAACAGAGAAGAATTATATAATGACATTATCCAACTTATTATACAAAATATCCAAAATACAATAAGTTTTACAAACCTGGAACAACGGTTTAATAAAAATAATCCTGAAATTGTAATTGAAAATACAATATTTAGAAATCATCGTATTATTAAGGCATTCTCAAGTATTTCCAAATCTAAAGACCTTAAACATATTCCATTAAATGAATATTTAAAAGAAGAAGTTCAAGGAATCTTAAATGATAAACAAGCAAGCAATATCCACTCTGAATTTAATTTGAAAACTGTGAATATTACCATTAATAAAGTCATACCTGTTGGTTTAATAATGAGTGAACTTATCATGAGAACAATTGAAGAAGGTTCAAATGATAAAACCAATCTAAAAGTTGATCTGTTTAAAGAAGGAGATTATATTACCATAAGATATTCTGATGACAGTACTGATTTAGATAAGGACTTTGATATAGACAGTTCCCTTGAATTACGTTGGGTCATTATTCAAACATTGAAAAAACAGATTAATGGAACAATAAAACAAATTCCATATGATGGAACATGTATTGAATTAAGTTTTATGGAATAGTTTGAATATAATAATTTTTTTAAAGGATTTAATAATAATAAAATCCATTTTTTTATTTTAAAGGTAATGTGATTATGGATTATTTATTAGTTATCAGGATAGCCAATATAATAAAATAAAGCTATAATAATTAATTATTATAAATAATTTAAAATAAGTAATTAAT
>CAYQMW010000019.1:0-22238 GCA_964418715.1 uncultured Methanobrevibacter sp.
TATATTTACCCCCTTTTGGATTGGTCAAATTTTATTTTAATTTTAAATTTCTGGTGTTGAATTATTATTTTTTATTCCTTATGCTATAATACCCCCTTTTGTGAAAATTAGTTAGTAAATAAAATTTAACTAGAATTATTGTTTTAAAGAAGGTAGAAAGACCTTCTTTAAATTAAAAGTTTAATACAGTGAAATTTTAATTATTAATCATTAATCTTACTGCATTATACATATTTAGACATTATGCTTCTTCTTAAATTTAATGCTCTTTCACTATTATCTATACCTAATCCAAATGCTGATGGTCCAGAACCATATATAGAAAGTTTTGACTTTTCTTTTTTAGATGCTTTGACAAGATGTTTACTATTGTTTACATCAGATTTTACTTTAATTTCTGTTTCAACTGGTGTTTGATGTATTGAATCCATTATATTTTTATTTTCCATAGTTTCTTTCTCCTCTGTTTTAAATGGTGTGTGATGTGTTGATTTTACCATATAATCATTTTTTATATAGTCTTTATTTTCATTCCAAGGATAATTTCTATTTAAAACTTTAATTTTAAGTTTTTCTTTGAGATTAT
This sequence comes from uncultured Methanobrevibacter sp., assembly GCA_964418715.1. GTDB lineage: Archaea > Methanobacteriota > Methanobacteria > Methanobacteriales > Methanobacteriaceae > Methanarmilla. The sequence continues at coordinate 587 of CAYQMW010000019.1, forward strand.
CCCTTAAAATTACTTGACTTCCATTAACTGAAAAAAGATAATAATATCCCTCATTATCTTTAAACATATTAATAATTTCTGTTGAGTAATCTCCTAAATCTTCTCCATTTAATTTAGAGCCACAAATTCTACAGTATTCAGATCTATCATTCATTTTTTTATTACAAAATGGACAAATTTTCATATTAAAACCTTTTTTTAGTGTTGTTTTTTTAAAATTTCTTTTTAAGAATTAAATAAAAATTTTTCAGTTTGTATAAAATCTCTTTACTAAACTAAAATTAAATTAAAAAATAAATAAAATATTAAATATTAAACCATTATAAAATCTTAGAAATTTTATAAATCCTTAAAGTATGGCATATGGATTATCTCATCATCATAAATTAATGCAGAACCAGATCCATAATCATTTGAGAATTTAATTAATTTTCCAAGACCTTCATTTTCTTCTTGAATAAGTTCTGATTTTGAGATATTTTCGATAATCTCACTAACTTTATCATTATCAACAAGATTATCTTCTTTGAAGTCAAGACTGTCTATAATATAACTTCTAATAATTTTATCATGATAATTTCTGTAGATTTCAGGATTATTGAACAATTCAATACCTCTAATTTCATTGTTAATAATTGCAATTAGACCTGTTTGACCTTCAGATATTTCAAAATAATTTAAATAGTCTTCTTGATCTTGATTGAAATCTTCATAACAATCTGCCATAGCACTAGTTTCAGGTTGAATAGAACATCTACGTGAAAACTTATCAATTGAATTCCAAACTATCTGTTGGCGAGAATTTTCATCTGCAGCACTTGCTTTAGCCCTACGTGTATCAGAGGTTGCAAAATATAAAGATTCACAAAAATCAGAAGAAGTGTTATCTTTATAACTCCATCTGCCTCTCTCAGTACAGCTAACAGATATTTTCATTGTAGTTTTAGGTGGAACCATAACAGTATTATTTACAATACGGTTTTGTTTTGCTCCAATGACTTCTTCCCCATCAATTAAAATTAATGGAGTTACAGCATTATTAGTTATAAGAATATTATTTACATCTTCAACTTCACATTCTTTAACTTCAACAAGACCTAAATCAAAACCTTTCTTTAAAGTTAAGATGTCTGTGGTTTTAGAAGGTTCAGACTTTAAAGGAATTATAGAAAGACCTTCATGTTGTTGGATTTTTAAGCTGTCAAAACTAATTACATTTTCATCTATTTTAATTTCCATAACATATTCACCCCTATAATTAATGAAAAAATAATAAATAAATAAAAAATTTAAAAATTTTAAATATGATTTATATCAGAGTTTGGATCTTGTCTTAAAGAGTCAATTTCATCAGATGTTAATATTTTTGCAATAACACCAGTATTAGAGATGAATTTAACCTGAGCATAATCCTCATCTAAAATTTTATCATAAATTCTACCAGCACTCATTGTGCCTTTAATTACAGTTTTTGCACTATTTGCAACATAGCCTGATTTACCTGCATATCTTAATTCAACAGCAATAGCTTCACCATCATAATCATTTTCAGGTTCTTTTTTAAGTTTTAAAATAGAACCTAATTTAAATGGTTTAATGCCATGAAACATATTAAATGCATTGACTGTTATAAAAATAGTATCATAATATTCATAATCCATACTAAACCCCCCTTAATATTAATTATTTATATTATCATAGATTTTATAAAATAGTTAGATTTTGTATAATTTCTACTTATACCCTATTAGATATTACTACTATATAAACTTATGCTTTTTAAAAAATTGCATACAACTAATTTTATTAGGCATCCTCTATTAAAAGTTTAACAATAGATTATATTAATAATATTTATCATAATATTTATTAAATAAATATTTTTTAGTAGCATTTAAGAAAAATTAATTAATTAAATTAATTTAAAAAATAATATAAAAAATTAATAAAATTCACAAAATATGAAAAATTCACATAAATCTAAAATAGCATTACAATAAAAAAAAAAACAGTTGAGTAATGATAATATGCCACAACTTAGACATCAGGGAAAACATGTGTTTGGATGGTCTCTAATTAGAAAAGACAATAGTTTATGTTTTCCTCTCGATTTAATCAATGAATACCATTTAGAAAAAGAATCAGACATCATATTATTTACCGCCAGTAAAACATCAGGAGGCTTCTGCATATCTAAATTAGATGTTCTGAAATCTTCCAAATTATCATCCATTATAACTAATAATCCAATTTTAGAAGATAGTGAAAAGATTGGTGAGATTATAAAATATAAAGGAAAAGATTATTGCCATTTAAAAATGACTGCCTGTGATTATCTAATATTATCTGATGAAATATTGAATAATTTTAATCTAAAAAATAATGACAAACTGTTACTTGTTAGGGGAAGCAATATTGCATTTGACTGCCTTTCTAAGGGACCGTTAATAAATCTTGCAAATAATAGCGATAAAGATATAAAAATATATTAATTCATAAAAATTTAAAACAGAATATTTGAAACAGAAAAAAAAAAGAAATATAATTTACGATAATTAATTAAAAAAAAAAGTAAAAATTAGGAGAATTAATCTCCTTATTTTACAATAATACGTATTTTTTTAGTAGATGCTTTGTAGTATTTGTCTCCTGCAAATTTAATGGTTGTGAGGAATGATCCTTTTTTGAAAAGTTTTGTAACTTTAAAGGTTGCAACACCTTTTTTGTTAGTTTTAACTTTATAGGTTTTACCTTTAACTTTTAAGGATACAACTTTACTTTTAATTATTCTTCCTTTAGAGTCTTTTAAGGTTACAGTTACTTTTTTAGCCTTAATGTAAGATTTAACTTTAACATTTTTAGCTATAAATTTAGTTGCTGCCTTATTAACTTTTACTTTAACAGATTTAGAAGACAGTTTATAATAGGTATCTCCTGCAAATTTAATAGATGCTGTGTAAGTTTTTGGAACTAATGAAGAAACATCAAGTGAAATTTGACCTTTACTGTTGGTAGTTAATGTTTTTGAAATAGAACCAACTTTTACAGTCACTTTCTTATTAGATAAAACTTTATTATTAGCATCTTTTAAGGTAATTGTTAATTTTTTAGCAACATTATAAGTAGCTGTAACTGGAGATGCAGTAAATGAACTAACTGTTTTTTGAACATTTATAGTAAAGACATTAGAGAAGAAATTATGATTAATATACTCAACATCAGAATTCCAATCATCATATAAGTACTGAGGAATTATTTTATGATTACCTTCAGTTAAAAGGCCTAAACTAATGTTATGATATTTACCGTCCCAGAATTCATCAAAATCATTTTCCCAAGCATGGAATTCAATCTTATTATCACTATCCAATTCACCATCCTCATTCACATAAGGATCAATATAGATTATTAAAATATAGGCATCCTCTTCTTGTAGTTGTTTTTCAGGAATATAAACAGAAATATAAGAAGTTGTACTTGTAGAGCTTGCAGGAGCAGTGATATTAACAGTTCCATTTTGTGTTAAAACACTGAATGAACCTTCAGCAAAAGTAGTTACATCAGTTCCATTAACCAAATCAATTCTTGCATTATAGAAACCAGGTCTTAAGTAACCATATTCATTAAGGAAACTGGAACTTATATTTCTGAATCCAAACTCTGAATCACTTGCTGTAATTTTAAGTGCATCTGCCATTTCACCATTAAGATATAAAACTAATATTCCATCAATAGGAATTGGTGTAGAAAGAACTGATCCATAAAGGAAATTCTTTTCACGGTACATATACATCATATCATTGAAGTGAATTTCATTTTCACTTACTTTAACATTTATTGGGAGGGTTAGATTTCTAAGTAGATTGCCCTCATCATCATAAACATCTAATTCAACATCATAATTACCTGTTTCATTTATTTGAAGGTAATTTAAAGGAATGTTAAATCCACCCATACGATTCCAATAACTATATCCAATATATGATAAGGTATTATTAAAGACTACTTTATCACCGACAGCAATAACTACTCTACCAGTAGCATTTTCATCTAACCTAATTCTAAATACTGGTTCAGAAATGTCTTCCAAATCGGTACGTGTGTTAATTACAAAGTCAACTACTGAAATAGTGCCATTGTAACAAACCATTTCACCATTTTTGGAAAATTCCATAGTAATGTTATATTCCCCTCTTTCAGAGATTTCTAAATCTTTTAATAAAAGCCAGTAACTATCTTCCTCATCATGATAATATGGATCCATTTGATTTAAACTGAAAATTATGGAATTTGTAATACCATTATGAGTAATGTTGATTTTGAACAGATTATCAAAGACACTGCGCAAATCATCTATATCTAAATAGATAATTGGCTCCTCATCAGACTCATCAACTTCACCATTGTATATATCCGGATTTATGAATAACTCAGGGTATTCTTCATAATCATATACTTGTTCACCATCTTTGTAGAATATAAACCCAATAGCCCAACCAGTATCCACTATACCTAATGAAGAGCAATTCCAAGAGTAAAGACCTGAATCATCTCTTGTAAGTTCACTGATTTTAAAGGTGCTATTTAAGAATTCACTACCCCATCTCTCCATATAGATGATAAATTCATCATCTATACCTTCAGGGAACTGAGCAATTTGAACTACAACTTCATCCCTTAAGATGTTAGCAGTTCTAGAGTTAACTACCTTAAAGTTAACCCATTCATCTTCCAATTGACCTTCGTCATCATAATTTTTAGAAATTACATAGAACAATAATTGAGAAACGGTTTTTTGTTCAGATGAGAAAGTGCAATTAATTAAATCACCAGATTTTAAATTTTTAAGTTGTAACTGTCCGAATGCAACTTCCCATTTATAATATCTGCCTTCATCCTCAAATTCCATATCTTTAAGAGATAAAACTTTTGAATAAACTACTTTTCCACCGGAAGTAATATTGAGAGTTCCTGTGGTAATCATAGTAGTTTCAGGAATATATAATTCAAAAACAGTATCATCTTTATTATCTTCTCTAAACTCGTCAGTATTTATTTTAATCATAAGGTCAGATGGTACAAATACTTCATATTGTTCATCAAACCAAACATTAGTTTCATAAGAATCAGCTATCTCTTCAGTACCATTGAAAAATTTGAACATTATAATGTTTTCATCATCACGTTTTAAACCTAATTGGTTGAAAGTCAAATTTAACCAGTTATTAACATTTTCTGATGATACTTCAAAAGTCTTATAAGGAGTGTTAGGATAGTCCTCATCCCAGTCACTTTTTGTAAACATTGCTATAATTGTACCTTCAGTACTTTCAGGACAGTAAATACTGACAAATTGAGCAGGTCTGTTTTCAACTATTCTGAAAGTATCATAATTAAAATCAACAACATTTAATTGAGTTCTACCAATAGTTAAAGGTTCAGAAGTTGAATTAGTAGCAAATTCAAATAGTACAGGATATATACCAGAACTGGTAATATTGAAAGAACTTAAAAGCCAATTGTGTCCTGCATTTCCGTCTTCATCAAAGTGGATTTCATATGGATATCTGAATCCATTGACTGAAACATAAATAATACCTTTCACCATAGTATTGAAAACATCAATGTTAATTACATGCATATTATAATCTGAATAAAGAGGCCCATCCCCCTCATTCCAATACCAAATATCAAAGGTATTTTCTAAAGTGATTTCAGTTTTGGTTTTATGGAATAAAACAAATGGGTGTGCAATTTGAGTATCGTTATAGTTAAAGATAAAAGTTAAAAGAGTATTGTCTTTAAGATTTTTTAATTTATCTTTTAAATCCTTATAACTAAAGCAATATCTGTAATCCCTAGAATTACTATCAAAATCCATCATTGCAGTATTAATTTCTTTGTCAAATATAATGTTTGTACCTGATTTAATCTGGAAAGTTCCATTATAAACTCTAGCCTTTTCAGGAATATATATTGCAACAACGTCATCATCTTCATTTTCGTCTGAAAATGAATTATCCCAAAATTCAAAGTAAATATCTGTATTGATTTGAGGGTCCCATTCATCACCATAGTAAATATTATCTTCATAGTAAAATAATTCATCATCAAGATTAGTAATATTCATGAGAAATTGATAACCCTCATCTTTTTCACATCCTAAATCTGCAAGATTCCAGGATATCCATTTGTTATAATCATTAGGATCTATTTGATATGTTAAAGCAGGTTGGTCAGGATATTTATCTTCCCAATCAAATTTCAAAAATATTTTAACAGTTCCTGCCTGATTATCTGGAACGAACAAATTAAAATTATTATGAGTATCAGTAATTAATCTAAAAACATCATTGTTAAATCTAGTAACGTTCAATACACCTTTATAAACCGTCTCTAATGGAGAATCATCATCTTTAGCATATCTAACAGTAATCGGATATAAACCTTCATCTGTAATGTCAAATGATTCTAAAATCCAACTATGCCAATCATTATCACCCTCTTCACCAAAGGTATGGCATATTTATATTCTTGTCCATTAGCTGAAATATAGAAAGCACCATTAAAAATAGAACAATCTTCAACATTAATATTTACAATATCCCTAGTATAATCTAAATAAAGAGGCCCATCACCTTCATTCCAACACCAAATATTATAAGACCGTTTTAAGGTAAATTCATCATTCTCAACATTCAGATTATAATAATTTAAACGTACCGGATTTCCATTATTTAATAGACTAACTTTTATAACACTACCTGAATCAGCAGCGGTAAAACCGAAAGCAGTATTAGTAAGTCTATAACCACATAAAGTACCCTGATCATCGACATCTACTGGGTCAAAATCATTTAAATTTTTATCGAAAAATACCTTTTCCCCACTTGATACTACAATACTACCATTAATACCTTTGGGAACATTAACAATAGTAACAGGATCCCTGCCTTCTGGGTCTGGTGTGTCAATCGGATAGGTAGACCAATCATCACTCCAAAAATCAACATCATCAAAATTAGGTTCGTCAGGGTCACCGACAACATCAACTTCAGAAGAAGATTCATCCACCTTTAAATCTTCCCCCATATCATTATCTGCAGCTAATGTATCTACATCTTCCGATGCACTAACTGCACCAATTGTTAAAACAACCAGTAACACTAGTGTCACTAGCATTATTCTTTTAAACTTCATAATTTCAAAGTCCATAAACTTTTTATCAAAAAATATTTTTGAACATAGATAAATATATTAAAATTTATGAATAATTTTCATTAAAAATCTTTAATAAAAGAATTCTCTTAATATATTTAATTAATAATTATATATATAATCAATAATATTAAAATTTAATGATTTTTAAAGGAGTATTTATTAAAAAAAGCCAAATTTAAGAAAAAAGTATTATTAATTTTGTGAAAATTTCAAAATTGTTAAATGATTTTATGCAAACTTGCCCAACAAAACACTGCAAATCAGTCATGTGAAATTATGCAAAGTTGACCAATAAAATTATGCAAACTTGCCCAATAAAACACTGCAAATCAGTCACATGAATTTATGCAAATTAGCCCAATCAGTTTATATATAATAAAAATATAAATATATGAATTAGGAGGTATTATGCTATGGAACTTGAATATAAACCTCGACTAATTGATGAGGAAATTGATGAATATTTGGAAATGATTGGTGCAATCCTTATTGAAGGTCCAAAATGGTGCGGAAAGACAACAACCGCCGAACAACATGCTAAAAGTTCTATTAAATTACAAGATACTGACCAATCAGCTAACTATTTAAGATGGGCTAAAGTACAACCTTCACTACTTCTTCAAGGAGAGAAACCTAGACTTATTGATGAATGGCAAATGGCACCGATTTTGTGGGATGCTGTAAGAAATAGTGTTGATGAACTTCATGAAGATGGTTTATATATATTAACAGGTTCTACCACTATTGACGAAGTGGAAGTAATGCACACAGGCACAGGTAGAATCCATAGAGTTCTTATGAGAACCATGAGTCTTTTTGAAAGTGGAGAATCTAATGGGAAAATTCCAATTTTAGAACTATTTAAAAATCCAAATATGAATATTGACGGTATCACTTCCGATTTAAGTGTTGAAGATTTAATTTTCGCATCATGTAGAGGGGGGTGGCCTGAAAGTTTAAATAAAAAGTCCAAAAAAGCACAATTATTTGTTGCAAAGTCTTATGTGAAAAATATTTGTGAAATTAATGTGTCCTCTTTTGATGATGTTAAACGTGACCCTCAAAAAGTTAGAAACATTTTAAAATCATATTCTAGAAATATTTCTACTTTAGCATCAAACTCAACAATTTTAGCCGACATTAATTCAGAGTTCCAAAACATTAGTAAAAATACTTATTATAATTATATTAATGCATTGAAAAGATTATTTGTCATCGAAGATGTTCCCGCATGGTCCCCCAATATTCGCTCTAAAAATTCTATCAGGTCGACACCTAAAAAAGAATTCATTGACCCATCTATTGCAGTTGCAGCATTAGGTTTATCTCCAGAAAGTTTAATAGAAGATTTAAACACCTTTGGTTTTATTTTTGAAACATTATGTATTAGGGATTTGAGAGTTTATACAAGCAAAAAATGGGGAGAAATTTCTTATTATCGAGATAGAAATGGTTTAGAAGCAGATTGTGTAATACATTTAGAAAATGGAGATTATGCTTTAATTGAATTTAAATTAGGTAGTGATGAAATAGAAAAAGGGGCTAAAAATTTATTAAAATTAAAAAATTTATTAAAGGAAAAAGATTTCAAAGAACCTGAATTTTTAGCTGTTATTACTGGAGGCAAATTTGCTTATACCCTGGAAGATGATGTGAAAATAATTCCAATAGGTTGTTTATGTTGAAATTAACCCCATAAATGTAAGAATAGAGATAATTGAAAAAACTATAACGATAAGATAAAATGATTAAAAATAAAATAATCTCATCACTTAAAACAATAATAACAACAATATTGTTTTTTCTAGCAAATGTAATATCATTATACCTTTTAGATTATATTAGTACTGATTTTACAATTGGCCCTTGGTATAATGCATTTATTATTGTAATTACTGTCGGTATTGGAAATTCACTATTATGGCCGATATTTAGACGATTTTTAATAAAAATCATCATATTTACATTTGGAATAGGGTCTCTTTTTATTAATTCTATCATATTCTATATTTCATCTTTTTTTATTCCAGGTGTATCCGCAGGAATTATTGGAGTCTTGCAGGTTCCTTTCATGATGGCAATAGCTACAACATTTATTACAAATCTTACAAACACAAACTATTATGACGGTTATATTAAAAAAATCCTCAAATATGCAGTTGAACAAAAAACAGAATATAAAAAAAGATACAGTGGATTAATCATGATTGAAATTGATGGATTATCCATAAACACCTTAAAAAAAGCCATTAATAAAGGAAAAATGCCTAATATTAAAAAGTCTTTAGATGAAAAAACACATAGTTTAAAAGAATGGGAAACTGATTTATCTTCACAAACAGGATCCAGTCAAGCAGGAATTTTACACGGAAATAATAAGAACATTGTAGCATACAGATGGGTTGAAAAAGAAAATAACAATCAAATATTAGTTTCAGGTAAATTAAGTGATAGCCCAATAATTGAAAAAAGAATAAGCAATGGTAAAGGATTGCTTGTAAATGGAATAAGTATTGCAAATATGTTTTCAGGAGACAGTTCAATTCCCACATTAACTTCATCAAAATTAAATGGATTATCAAATATTTACAGCAAATCATTGAATTCTGTATTTCTAGATGCATATAACTTCCAAAGACTGTTTCTTTTATTTTTATGGGACATCATACTTGAATTAAAATCCCAATTAACACATCGTATTAACAATATACAACCCAGATTAAAAAGAAATATTGTTTATGCTGCAATTAGAGCAGGTGCAAATGTTGTTTTAAGAGAAGTTACAACAGATGTTTTAACAAGTGAAATATTAACTGGAAAGATTGACACTGCATATGCAAGCTATATGGGCTATGATGAAATAGCACATCATTCTGGAGTTGAAGATGAAGATGTTTGGAATGCATTGAAATATATAGACCTGCAAATTTCCAAAGTCATATCTGCAATTGAAATGAGTGATAGAGACTATAAATTAGTGATTTTATCAGACCATGGCCAGTCAATGGGTGCTACATTTAAACAAAGATATGGGATAAATTTAAGAGATTATGTGCGCAGATTACTCCCTAATGACTTAAAAATCTATAAAAACGAATATAATATTGACCACTTTAGAGATGCAGTAATTCCTGAAAATAAACAAATAAAAAACTTTAAAGAAAAAGTAGGAAATATTCGATACGACTTATTTGAGGATAATGAATTATTAAAAAACATTAAGGAAAAAAGCGAAAATAGAAAACCGAAAATAATATTTGAAAATAAACAATATCTTGCCTTAAGAGAAAAATATTCCAATAGTCTAGATTATATTAAAGGCCATGAAAGTACCACCGAAAGTACCAAAAAAGTAAAAGATTCTGAATTAATAGTATTAGGTTCTGGAAATTTAGGGTTAATATATTTAACACAATGGAATAAACGGCTAAACTATGAAGAGATTGTAATGCTCTTTCCAGATTTAATTCCAGGGCTTGTAAAACATCCTGGAATTGGATTTATACTTGTAAATTCCATAAGCAATGGAGCAATGGTTATAGGTTCTGATGGAATTTATTACTTAGATAGTGATGAAATTATAGGAGAAAATCCTCTTCAAGGTTTTGGTAAAAATGCTAAAAGACATTTAATAAGAGAAAATTCCTTTGACAATATGCCAGATATTCTTGTAAATAGTTTTTATGATGAAGAGTTAAATGAAGTCTGTGCATTTGAAGAGCTGATTGGATCTCATGGAGGATTAGGAGGAAATCAAACAAGACCATTTATTTTATATCCTTCCAAATGGAAAGCACCTGAAGAATTAATTGGTGCTGAATCAATATATAAATTTTTAAAAAAACAGACAGACTATTTAAAATTTGAATTTCATTAATTTAGCAAATATAATCAAGTTATTAAAAATCCATAATTAAGAATAGATAATTCTACTCAAAATCAAAATGAGAAATAATTAATAATAAAAAAAAGAAAAAAAGTAAAAAAAAAAAAAAAAATAATTTTTCTTCTTAAAACTACAAAAAATTTTAAAATACAGTATTCAAACTTGAATAAAGTATCCTAAACTGTTTTTATGTAGAATAATGTTCCGGACCATAAGGCTCAGAGGAAAGTCCTTTTCTTTGACGGATTTGCCTTATAATATCATCCTGAAGATATACTGGCAAAACTTCAAAACCTTTCATTTCTGTTGAAAAATCCCCTTTACCTCCAGTTGCAGATCTTATATCCCCTGCAAAACCAAACATTTCAGCAATAGGAACTTCAAAATCCATCTCTGCAACAATTCCTTTAATATTTTGTTCAACGATTTTGCCCCTTCTATTTTGAATATCTTTATTACAGTTACCCATAAAATCTGCAGGAGCTGAAACAAATACTTTTTGAATAGGTTCAAGCAAACAAGGATTTGCAGACATTATTGAAGCATAAATTGCTTTTTTAATAGCGGGTAAGACTTGTGCAGGACCCCTATGAACTGCGTCTTCATGAAGTTTAGCATCTGAAAGTTTAAATTTCAAACCTACAACCTCTTCACCGGCTAAAGGACCATCTTTTAAAGTTGCTTCAAAACCTTCAAGCAAAAGCTCTTTAACTTCATCTAAGTATTGAATACCCCTAGTCATATTAATAATCATAGACCTATTATAAATAGCCCATACCCTACGAGCTTCTTCTTTATCCATACCCAAATCAATAAATTCCAAAGCAGCATCTTTAGTTTTGATTCTGCCTTCTTTCAAATCGCCCTCAATTAAAGCATTATAAATATTCTTATCCAAAGGTTCTACTTCAATATAGAACCTATTATGTTTATTCGGAGACTTACCTTCAATAATAGGAGAATGCCCAGAAACACTTTCTTTATATACAATAATAGGTTCCGATACAAGAATATCTAAATTTTTGTCTGTTCTTATCCTATTAGTTACAACTTCCAGGTGAAGTTCACCCATACCTGAAATCAACTGTTCACCAGTAGTATCATTAAGTTCCACTTTTATAGTAGGATCTTCTTTAGATACTTGCCTTAAAACTTCAATTAATTTAGGCAAATCCTTAGTATTTCGGGCTTCAACTGCAACAGTGACTACAGGTTCTGAAATATGGTTAATTGGTTCAAATTCTTCTATTTTTATATCCGGTGAACAAATAGTTTCTCCAGCACTAGCATCTTTTACACCAGTAATATAAGCAATATTTCCTACAGGAACTCGTTCAGTATCAATAGTTCTTGCACCATTAAATACCCCTACTTGTTGAATTCGTGTTTTAATTTGAGAACCAACCAAATAAATTTCATTAGATTTTTCTAAAGTTCCACCATAAACCCTACAAGTAGCTACAATACCCATATGTTTATCTACAGTTACATTAGTAATCATACCCGCTAAAGACCCATCTGCAGATGTTTTTAACATGGTTTGACCAACTTCACTTTCAATATTTCCACCCCAAATTTTAGGAACCCTATAAACTTGCGCAATATCTGGAGAAGGAAGGTGTTCAACTACCATATTTAACAGAACATCAGTTAACGGTAACAATTTCTTTAATTCATCCTCTTTACCATTATTACAGTAGTCAACAATATCTTTAAAAGTGAATCCGGTTTCCTGCATCATAGGAATATTGATTGCCCAATTTTTAAATGCGGAACCAAAAGCTACACTACCATCTTCCACATTCACTGTCCATTGAGCTTTTTTATCCTTAGGAGCCAAACTTTTAATTAAATTGTTTACTTCAAGTATAATGCTTGTTAATTGTTTCAACAAGTCTTCGGAACTTAATTTTAATTCATTGATTAATCTATCTACTTTATTAATAAATAGAACTGGTTTTACATTTTCTCTTAATGCCTGTTTAAGTACTGTTTCTGTTTGTGGCATAACCCCATCTACAGCACATACTACAACCACTGCACCATCAACAGCCCTCATAGCACGTGTCACATCTCCTCCAAAATCAACATGTCCTGGAGTATCAATTAAGTTAATAAGATACTGTTTATTTCCATAATTTTGAATCATAGAAACATTTGCAGCATCAATAGTGATTCCACGATCTTGTTCATCCTTTTTTGTATCCATACCTAAAGCTTCGCCAGCCAAATCCTCTGAAATTAAACCTGCACCCGCAAGTAAGTTATCTGATAATGTAGTTTTACCATGATCAATATGTGCACAAATACCAATATTTCTAATATTTTCTGGTTCATACATTAATTCTTTAATCTTTGTAATCATCTTATCTTGTCTTGACATAAATACACCCCTAATAAATTAAAATAAATGCTTAAATCTAAATTCACTGATTTAAAAAAAAATTATTTTTATAATATTATGAAAGCCAAGATTTAATTAAAAATAAGTTTAATTAATTAAATTAAAAAATTAAAATGTAAATTGATTTTTCTAAAAAAAGTAGTCTTATAACTGGATTAAAAATATATTTATGACCTTTGAAATGCTAATCATAGAACTATTTAATTTAGAATCAGCTTTCATAAAATTAAATTCTGTTTCGCTATCTTCAAGTCCCATGGCTAACACCCCCATAATATATCTATTAATAATCATAAACTTTATTTCTAATTTGTAATAATTTAATTTAATTATATTTTAAAGAATATATAAAATTTATGATTAATTAGCTATAGGAATAAAATAGACTAATAATATTACTTTAAAAAGAAATTAAAAAAAATAAGTTAAAAGCTATAAAAAGCTTTTAAATTGTGTGAATATTTACAGCATTTAATTTAAATTCATCTTTAGACTTATCATAACCTTCTTCAAGGTAAAATGAAACTCTAATTCCTTCCTGAAGCTCGTCTTTATTAGATTTAAATTGGAATTTGTTAAAGAAATATGAACTACCGTCATCAGATTTGATAAATCCAGATTTACCATGAGGAAGTATTTTATCAATAAAACCTGTATTTGGCTGTTGGTCTTTATATTTTAAATCATTCCAGAAAACTTTAAGCTCTTTTTCAATTTTCCAATATTCTGTATTTTCACTATCCAATTCCCCATCAACAATCTTATCTTCCAGACTTTCATCGATTGACCATTCATTATGTAATCTGATAGAATAAATTAAATAAGCATGTTTTAGGGCAATATCAGGATATTCATCTTTAAGTAAATCTTCAAGTAATGAATATAACTTAATCTTTTTATCAGAATCTCCTGAACTTAAAGCTGCAGATATAGCATATTCAAGAGATTTTTCCCTCTCATCCATAAAAAAGTAATTCTCTGCAATTTCCCATTTAATAAACCAATCTTGTTTATATTTAGAAATATCAACGAGATATTCAATAGATTCTTCGTATTCTCCAATTTCTCTTAGTGATCTTGCCATTCTCCATTTAAACCAAATATCACTATTATTTGTAAATTTATCCAAGTCTTCCAAAGCCTTTTTAGAAATATTCAAACATTCATCAAAATCTTCAAGTTCATAATAAGATTTAGAAAGCCAAGAATAGTATTTTTCTTTATTAGAAGCAAGTGTAACTACTCTTCCATCCTTTGTGGTGAATGTTGAAGTTTTCAAACTTAAATAATCTGGATTTAACTTTTCAGAGTAAACAATTACATTTTCATAATCTTTATTTTTATATAAATATTCAAGAAGTTTCATCATAGATAAAGTGTATGCACATACCCCTTCACCATTAGAAAGATCTTCTTGAGGAAGTAATTGTGTAATTAAATCTACAGATTCAATTAACTCTGATTCATCTTCTGGGTTTTTGATGTAAACTTGATAAAGAGCCCAACTGTAATATCTTCTATCCCAAATATCAAATGCTTCAGGATCTTCTGCATAAACAGATTCAAATAATTCTTTTGATTCTTCGTATTTCTTGCTTTTATATAACCTTTTTGCCTGAGATAAATCTTTTTTAATATTTTCACTCATTAAATTCACCCCTATTAATTATATGTGTATAAATTGTTATTTGAAATATTTAAGTTTTAATATTTTTAATATTTTTATTTCTAAAATTTTTTAAATTAACAAATAATCTCTTATGAAATATTAAAGACAGATAAGAGATTATTTTTATTTAATAAATGCCATCAAAGTTTTTTATATAATAAAAATTTATAAACTAAATAAAAAAAAATAGACAATTATTTATAACTTGTTCATCGACAAGTATGTATTTAAATACTTGATTAAACAAAATCATATTATGGTTTATAATGTAGATTTTATTAAAGACCCTAAAAATTCATTTTGGGAATTTACAAGACCCCTGCTTTTACTTTCACTTTTTGAAGCATGCTATTCATTTGTGGATGTTTTTTGGGTATCACAAATGGACGCAAAATCATTCTTTGCAATAGGAGTTGCAGTACCTCTTGTTACATTAATTATAAACTTTGGAAAGGCTATTGGTGTTGGAACCAACTCAATAATCTCACGAGAAATTGGCAAAGAAGATTACAAAGAAACATATAACTCAATTTTACATGGTATTGTAGCATGTATTATCTTGGGACTTATTATCATAATATCTACATTCTTTTTAAAGGACATTTTAGTTTTAATGGATGCTACATCCTCTATGGAATTATCAATGCAATATTTAACTCCGATATTTTTATTCCCTTTTGTTTTTCTTTTTTCTAATTTCTTTGCAAGTACCCTACAAGCAGAAGGAAACTCTAAAATACCGACACGTATGTTTATTTTAACCAATGTTTTAAATTTAATTTTAGATCCGATTTTTATTTTCCACTTAGGTTGGGGAGTTAGTGGTGTTTCCTATGCAACAATTCTATCTTCAGGAATATGCACTATTTACTTTTTATACTGGTATTTAAGTGGAAAATCAGAGGTTGTCCTAAATTTCAAATATTTCAAACCCGGTATTGTTTATGATATATTAATAGTTGCTGTTCCAAATTTCCTAACAGATAGTTTATGGTGTATTTCCATGTTATTCTTTAATAAGATTTTAATTAATCAACTTGGCCAAATAGGTGTATTACTCTATTCAACTGCATCAAGAATTGAATCTTTAATAATATCTCCTCAAAAAGCATTTGGTAGAGCATTGATAAGTGTAAGCGGACGTTTATATGGTGCAGATAGATTTGAAGAATTAAAGGATTTATATAATTATGTACTTAAAATCGCAGTACTAATTACAATAATTACAAGTGTAATATTCTTCTTTATTAGAGATTATGGTTTTGCTTTATTTTCAATCACAGGTGTCCCTACATCAGTATTTTATATTGCTCTTGCAGGAATCGTAATAATTCCATTTAATGAAATTTCAGTAATGTCAGAAAAAGTTTTAGATGGAATGGGAAAAAGTTATCATACCTTGGCTTTAACAATAGGCATTATTATTTATGAAATTGGACTAGTAATTTTACTTGAACCAATATTTAAACAGGGAGTGTGTGTTTTACTTGGAATATTAATAGGAGAAGTTACATTTGCAATTATTTATTATATTCTATTAAAACGCCTATTTAAAGCACATGGAAAAGAAAAAATACCTCATATAATCCACCATTAATTTAATGATTATTTAAATACAATTTTAATAATAATTGCTTAATTTAATTCATATACTAATATAAAACTATTTTTTTAAACTATGATTAATTATATATTCTTCTAAAGACAATAATAAAATAATATTTATAGGGGGTATATTATGAGATGTCCTAAATGCGGCGGAGTACTTGATGAAGATAATTACTGCTGCGAATGTATTGAATTTTTTGATGATGTAGACTCTGATGATGGATATAATTCATACCCATCAAATGGATTCTATGATGACGATGAAATAGATTATGATTCAATGGTTGATAATGGTGAAGAAATCTGCTTAAACTGTACATACTGGACTGTAGATCCACATGGAAGTGCATATGGAATGTATTGTCTTAAGGGAAATGGAGATACAGACCCTGATGACAGTTGCACAGACTTTATACAATCACACAGTTATGCCAATTACGGTGATGAAGGTCAATACCAGTTTAATAGAACTAGAAGAAATACTCAAAACAAATTAAATAATTGGAAAAGTAGCAGGTAATAAAAATAAATAAATCAATGAAATAAAATTTTTAAACATTTTTTTTATATAATGGAAAATAGGTTTTAATAATTAAAACCACCATTATTTATTTTCCAAAACTGCAATATAATCCATTCTTTTTCTTAAAATTGGAAGCCAAGTAACTATTCTATAATGGGGTTTATAGACATTTACGCCATCAAATAAATTTTTATCTTTTATCCATTTAAAATTAGGATTGAAATTAGTTAATTCATAACCTTTTTCAAGACCCCAAATGAATTTAGAGTTAGTATCTTCTATCGATTCTTCTTTTGTATTTTTAACTGAAATTGGCGGCATTATTTCCATAAATACAGTGCATTTATCAAAATTTCCATCAATTATATTTATGATGTCTACAACATCCTCCTGGTTTAAATACATTGTTAAACCTTCAACAATAAATAAAACATCATTTCTAATTTGGATTTCTTCTGCCCAAGCAGGATCCATTGCAGAGTAGGAAAGTGTTTTTACCCTATCAGTATCTTCAATATATTTTAACCTATAATTAGCAGAATTTTCTAAATCTACATTGTACCAATTAATTTTACCATTATCCAGTCTATTAAAACGTGTATCCATACCAGATGCAATATTTACAATTGTACAATCTGGATGGTCATTTATATAATCACCAACCATTTCATCTAGTACTATTGTTCTTGCAATTGTTCCAAGTTGCATAAATTTATCCTTTTCAGCTATGGTAAAATCATAATCTATTTTTGAAATTACTTCAATAGCTTTTGAATCATAGAATTTGTGATTCTTCTCTTGTGAATGTTTTGCTTTTGCAAATAATGTTAAAAGCATTGTTTTTTCTACACCTTCTAAATTCATAGTATCATTTCCTATTTATTTTAATTTTTATATCAGTCATCCAAATAACTAAAAAAACTTTGCAGTCTAATTTTTTTAAATTAAATTAATTTCCCATATCATTTATTTATTAAAATTAATTATTTTAAAAAAAAGTTAAAAATTAGAATTGGAAATTATCTATCCTAATTTAATTAATAACTATTTTATTGCAGTTACAGTCATCCATTGAACAAATCTATCTGAAATAGAAAAGTTATTATAATCATCTTTTCTTTTTCTTTGAATTCCTCCATTTGATTTAATTATCTCCTCTTTAGTTTTTCCATCTCTTAAATAAACAGTAATGTTTTTGAAATCATTATTATCTAAAAATCCAAATAAATCTTTATCTTCATAAAGATTCATATCAATTACCTTATCAAAGAACTTCATTGCCAAATTATTTGCACCATTTGATTCACAACCAATTAAAAACATACCTCCTGGTTTTAGTACCCGTTTAACCTCAGCAAATGATTTTTCAATCTCTGGCCAGAAATATACTGTTTCAAATGCTGTTACAATATCAAAACTATTATCCTCAAATGGAAGATTAGAGACATTTCCTTCAAAAATTTCAACTTTACCTTGATCAATTAAGTCATGATTAACTTCTTTAGATAGATTAACACTTTCTATACTATAATCAATACCATAAACCTTTTTAGCACTTTCAGCCATACGATTAATATTCATTCCACCTCCACAACCAATATCCAAAATAACATCATTAGAATTAATGTTTAAATGTTTTAAGTTCCATAAAGAAACTGGCGTATGCTCCTTATTCATGGATTTTAATTGAATATTACCTAATTTTCCTTCTGGTTTTCTCATATTTGAAAAAATACCCATTTTATAACCTCCATACAAATTAAACTAAATTAAACTAAATTAAAAAAATAAAAAATAAAATAAAATTTAAATTTTCCACTTACCACTTAATTTTTGTAAATCAACCATGCGTTTAAATAAACCGTCATTATCCATTAACTCTTCTGGAGAACCCTGCTCAACAATCCTACCATCATCCAAGACTATAATTTTATCTGCATTTGCAATAGTACGCATTCTATGAGCAATAATAATAACTGTTTTATTTTTAATTAAAGTTGAAATAGCTTTTTGAATCTTGGATTCATTTTCAACATCTAAAAATGATGTAGCCTCATCTAAAAGAATAACATTACTATCCTTTAGAAGTGCTCTTGCTATAGAAATTCTTTGTCTTTGACCTCCAGACAATAATTCACCATTTTCACCAATGACAGTATCATATCCATTTGGAAGTTTTTGGACAAATTCATCACATTCAGCAAGACGAGCTGCATTTATAACTTCCTTATCACTAGCATCTTTATTTCCAATTCTAATATTTTCCAATATACTCTCATTAAATAATATTACATCCTGAAATACAATTGAAAAGTTTTCAAGAAGTTTTTCAGAATCCAAATTTCTTAAATTTTGCCCACCTAAGCTAACTTCACCAGAAACAGGATCCCAAAATCTTGCAGCCAATTTGGAAACCGTTGATTTACCTCCACCAGATGGTCCAACAAGAGCTGTAACTTCACCTTGTTTTGCAGTAAAGTTTATATCAGATAAAACATCCTTTAAATCATCATAATTAAAATTAACATTATTAAATTCAATATCATAACCATCTAATGAATAATCAGTTATACCATCATCAATTACAAGTTTTTCTATTTCTTTAGTTCTTTCAATTTTAATATCCATTATTAATATTTCAGCTAAAAACATTAAGCTGTTTTCAACTGGATTATAGATTGTTGCTGAGGCGATTAAAAATATTAAAAATGTATAAATCGTTATCTGACCACTTATAATTAAATAGGAACCTAATAATATTACAGAAACGATACCTAAATTTAAAACCACCTTACCTGTTATAACACCACCAGAAGCCATTAACTCTGATTTTATTCTTGATTTTTCTATTTGGCTTGTAATCCTACTTAATTTAGATAAGTACTCACTTTCATAATTATAAGATTTTAAATCACGAATTGATTCAATACATTCTTGCATAGAATCCCCACATTCAAGTAGATCTTCATTTACAATCTCACCGCCTTTTTTAACCATTTTTCTTGAAAAATATAATATTATAAATGCTACCGGAACAACCCATAATAATGCAATAGCAAGTCTCCAGTCAAAAAGCAATAAACCAATAGCTACAAGAATAAGTGCTAAAATTGAGCCCAATAATTGAGGAATAGCATGTGAGAAAACATGTTCCAAATCAGTACAGTCATTCATAATTGTTGCAGTTAAATCAGCCAAATCTCGTCTTTCAAAAAATGAAAGAGGTAATTTTCTTAAATTTTCACCTAAATTTATTCGTCTATTTTCACTTTCTCTGTAAGTAGTATTAAATACGAAATGATATTGTTTCCATGAAAATGCAAATATAATTCCTAAAATAACCAATATACAAAGTACAAACATTCCTAAATTAGGATCTATTACTTTTCCACCTATTAATGGATTAATCCAAATATATAACAATAGTGCATACAATCCTACAGGAAACATTAATGAAATATTTTGAAGGGCAGTATATATTATTCCTTTAAGCAGATTATTAGAACCCTTTTCTGTAAGTCCGAACCTGTCTTGAAAGTATTCAGTAATCATTTTATTTACACCTCCAAAATATAATAAATGAATTAGACAACATTATGCCACCTCTCTTTTGACTTTCCATTGAATAGATTGATTAAATTCATCCCACATTTTAGAATAAAGGCCATCATCTTCAACAAGAGAATCATGATTACCTTCTTCTACAATTTGTCCTTCATTAATTACATAAATCCTATCAACATTTTTAACAGTAGATAATCTATGAGCAATCATAATAACCGTTTTATCTTTTGTAATCTCACTAATAGCCTTTTGAATCATATATTCATTTTCAGGATCCGCTAAGGCCGTTGCCTCATCTAAAATAATAATTGGAGCATCTTTTAAAATAGCTCTTGCAAGAGCTATCCTTTGTTGTTGACCTCCTGAAAGATAAGTTCCTTCAGATCCAATAACTGTATCAATACCTTCAGGTAACCCCTCAATAATATCATCACATTGGGCAAGACTTAATGCATTTAAAACATCTTCCCTGGAAGAACCATTTCTTCCAATAGCCACATTATTATATATTGAATCCTTAAATAAGGTAGTATTTTGGAATACAAAAGATATGTTTTCCATCAATTCTTTTGTAGAAATATCCCTAACATCAACTTCACCAACTTTAATGACCCCTTGGTCTACATCCCAAAACCTTGGAATAAGTGAAGCAATTGTAGTTTTACCTCCGCCAGATGGCCCAACTAATGCTACAGTATCATTTTCATTAATTTTAAAATTAATATTATTTAGAATATGTTCATCAGTTTCTGTATCTTCATAGTCAAAATAAACTCC
>CAYQMW010000020.1:0-5859 GCA_964418715.1 uncultured Methanobrevibacter sp.
TATTGTCACGAGTAATTCCACCAGAAACTTCAATTAAAACCTTATCTCTTAAGTTCAGTTCAGTTAATTTTTCAATACATTTATCTACATCTTCTGGTGTGAAATTATCAAGCATTACAATATCTGCACCCATATCCGCTACTGTTACTGCATCATCAATATTTTCAACTTCGATTTCTATCTTTTTAGAAAAACTGGTGTTATCAATTGCCCTTTTAAGAGCCTCCTTAAGAGATCCAACAGCTGCAATATGATTATCCTTAATTAAAACCATATCATCAAGGCAGAACCTATGAGTATCTCCACCACCAATTGAAATAGCTTCCTTGTCAAATTTTGCAAAAGCAGGTGAAGTTTTACGTGTACCTGCAATACGGATATTTGGATTAATCTCATGTACTTTTTTAATAATATTATATGTACTTGTTGCAACACCAGACATTCTCATAGATATATTAAGTGCAGTTCTCTCTAAAAGTAAGATATCACGAGCATTTCCAATAAATTCAAATAATACATCACCAGGATTTATTAAATTACCATCTTCAACTAATTTAGTAACTTCAACACCCTTTTTATCAAATAAATCATATACAATATCCATTCCTGCTGCAATACCCTCATCTTTTGAGATTATTTTACCACTTACATTATAATCTTTATCTATTAAGGCATTTGATGTAATATCTGCAAAACCTTCATCTTCTTCTAAGATATAATTAATTATATTATCCATTTAACCACAAACGATTAATTTAATTAAATAAATTACTAATTAATCCATGAATGATTTAGGTTCATGAATCAATTAAAATTATAATAATAATAATTTTATAAAATTTTTAAAAAAATATTTTTACACAATTAGAAAATTATTTTATATTAATTAATATTTATATTGAATATAATACTAATAAATTATTATGATTTATTTATTTTACCTAGATTAAAAATTTAATTTAATGGATTAAAAAATAAATACAGTGTTATTAATAGATAAAAATTATTTAAACTAGAAAAAAGGAGATAAAATGGAAATAACTTTTCTTGGAACTGCATCTGCAATACCTTCAAAAGATAGAAATCATACATCAATTGCTGTTAAAGCATTTGGAGAGGTATTTTTATTTGATTGTGGTGAATCAACCCAAAGACAATTAAATTATACAAATATTTCCCCTATGAAAATTACAAAAATTTTCATAAGCCACATGCATGGTGATCATATTCTAGGTCTTCCAGGACTTATACAGTCAATGGGTTTTAGAGGAAGGGAAAATCCACTTACAATATATGGACCTAAAGGACTTTTAAAAATTAAGGATTGTATATTTAACAATGGTTTTAATCCTGTAAAATTTGAAGTGAACTTAGTGGAAATAGAGGAAGGAACAGTTGTTGAAACTGAGGATTATATTATTAAAAGCTTAAAAACCGAACACAATCTTTTAAACTATTCCTATGCCATTGAAGAGAAGAAAATGCCAAGATTTATACGGGAAAAGGCCATTGCATTAGGTGTAAAAGAAGGTCCTGATTTCGGAAAACTACATAAAGGAGAGTCAGTTGAAGTTGATGGAAAAATAATCAATCCTGAAGATGTTCTAGGTCCTGCAAGAAAAGGTAGAAAACTTACTTACTCTGGAGACAGTAAACCCTGCGAGGCTATGATACAACTATCAAAAAACAGTACTTTACTTATTCATGAGGCAACATTTCTAGAAGAAGATATTGATAAAGCATACGAAAATTGTCATTCAACAGCAATTCAAGCAGCATCTATTGGAAGAGATGCTGGTGTTGATAATCTAATATTAACCCATTTTAGTAATAGATACACTAATTTAAAGCCTTTTAAAAAAGAAGCATCAGAAATATTTCCAGATGTAGAAATAGCTTATGACTTTATGAATGTTGAAATAGTTAAAGATGAAAAATCTAAAGGCGAAGATAAATATAAACTGGTTATAAGTAAAAACTTTATTGAATAATTTTTATGAATTGAATCTAAAGAGCAGGATATTATGATAAATGTTATAGATTATATTACAAGCCCACATAACCCTTTTGAGATGGTCTTATTTATAATACTCATTATCATATTTTCCACAATTCTTTTAAGATTAATTACCTACTCCATTAAACGTCTCAACAATAAAGAAGACATAGATATGACTAGACCATATCTTTTAAGAAACCTACTGCAATATCTAATTTATTTTATTGCAGTCCTACTTATTTTAGATGTTGTTGGAATAGACATTAGAGGAATTCTTGTAAGTGTTGGAATTGTAAGTATAATTATAGGTTTTGCAGCAAAAGACGTAATTTCCAATTTTATGAGCGGACTATTTTTAGCAACTGATAAAACCGTTAAAGTTGGAGATGAAATTGTAGTAGATAATATTCAAGGAACTGTAATTAATATCACATTTAGAAAAATCACAATAAGAACTGCAGACAATGTTATTGTAACTATTCCTAACTCTATTTTAAGTACAAAACCATATAAGAATAATACTAATGAATTACCAGTTGTTCTCACACTCATAGTCTATCTTAAACTTAATATAGATATTGAAGAATACGAAAAAAGAGTTATTAAAGAATGTGAGATGCTAGATTTTGTCAATAAAGATTATAACAATAAGATGAATGTTGTTGAGATAAATGATCTAGGTATAAAAGCGAAACTCTATGTTGATATTGAAAACCAGAGTGAGATTGAGAGAAATAGAGTTGTTATTGCTAATATTGCACGTGAAATACTAAATGATATGGACGAATGATTTATTTTGCTTGAAACCCACCAATTATGCAAAAGACTAGTTGTATTAAGAAAAGAAGATAAAGATAAATTAATCCTCATTCTCCCCATTTTCTTCAATAATAGCAATTTCATCTTCAGTTAAACCATATAATTCATAAACAATTGCATTAATCTGCTCATCAATTTTATCAATTTGTATTTTTAATAATTTCTCTTCTTGCGGTGTTTTACAGACTACTAATCTTTTATTTAACTCCATTATTTTATTAACCAATTCAATTAAAGGCATTTGATTATCTAAACTATTTTTTTTAATTGGAATAGCAGATAAATATTCTTTAGATAAATTAACTGTTAATTTTGATTCATTTGAAAATTCTTTACTATAATACCAATTCATTAAATTAGAATTTAAAAGACTTAATACATATTTAATATCGAATTCTTTAGTATTAAGAACTAAATTAATGATAGACTCTTTATTATAAAAAAACCCATTATCATATGCTGATTTTATAGGTTTATTTCCACCACTAATCCTCTGAATCATGATTTTTTCAGATTCAAATAAATCGGCAGTTCGTGGACGGTGAATTAATTTTGGAATATATTTTATAAATCTACCTTTATAATCCACAAAATATCTATCAATTTCTTTACCTTCTAAAAAAGGTTTAAAAGATTCATCAATTTTATCATTTCCAATTAATTCATCTTTATTCTTAGATATAACAACACCGAATCTCAAATATTTTGATATTTCTCCTAAATTGATAGAATTAACATTTAACTTATTAATGATTAATCTTTCATTAGGTTTACAAAATATATTATAAATATAACCATGTTTTGTGAAATCTTTTTGTTTAACTTGGTTAAATATATTATTAGATAAATCTTTTTTAATAAATACATTATTATTCAATTTTGAAGGATTATTACTTAGTGTAAAGATTATAGAAGAAGTAGTAACTCCTTTAAATATTCCTGAACTTAAATCTGCAACTTCTTTTATTGTAACATTATCAACTAAAAATTTTCTAATATTTTTATAAGAAGTTACCCTTAATAAAGTGTTAGGAATGATAAAACTTAGTAAACCCGATTCAACTAAAATATTAACTCCTTTTTCCATAAATAATGTAAATAAATTAATTTTTCCAGAACCAGATTGATAATGATTCTTAAGATATTTTTTTTCCAAATTACTAATTCCTTTATTACCTCCAAAAACATATGGAGGATTACCAATTACTGCATCAAAACCCCCTTTTGCAAAAACTAATGGAAATTCATTTTCCCAATTAAAAGGATTTAATTGTATAATTTCATCATATTCTAAATCTTCTTGGTCCAAAATATCAGTTCCAATTAAACTATTACCACATTTAATATTATAAGACAAATTAGGTAACACCTTCTCTTGATATAATTTCTGCTGTTGTTCTAAAACATCTTTATTTTCATCTTCCAATACTTTAAGAAGTAAAGATAATTTTGTTACTTCAACAGCATTTACATCTATATCAACACCATAAATATTATTTGTAAGTATCCTTTTTTTCTCACGAATTGTTAATCTTGGTATTTTATCCTTTCCTACATAATAAACTTCTTTTGGTGGTTGTTTAAGATTTAAATAATATTCTAAATGATAATCTAATATTTTTTGATAAGCTCTTAATAAAAAAGACCCACTGCCACAAGCAGGGTCAATTATTCTTAATTTGGATATTTGATTAGGTGTTTTACCATTAATTAATTCTCCAACAGTATTTTCGACAATATAATCTGCGATATATTGCGGAGTATAAAAAACACCACCCGCTTTCTTAACTTCAGGTTTTTGTTCAATTTTAGCCTGGTGAGATGGAGTTAATCTTATAATACTACCTAAAAAGTTTTCATAAATATTACCCAATATCTCTGGACTAATTACTGAAAACTCATAGGGACTTTTTGGATAATATAAATCAGCAAATATCTCTTTAAAGACACCATCATCAATTGTTAAATTTAATGTAATATTATCTACAAATTCAGAATAATCTGGAGTAAAACTAAAATGGAATAAACCACTATTATATTTTAAATCAGCTTTTTTAAATACTTCACATAATTGCTTATAAATATTTTCAGATCCAGCTAGTTTATATAAAGTTTGATATCTCTCTATACCCCTATCTTCAGCCATTCTGAAGAAAACAATTCTGTCAATAATTAATTGAACTGCAAGATTCAATTCGGCAAGAGTTAATTCTTTGTTTCTTAAAGCAATATTTCTTGCTAATATTAATCTCCATTTTTCAATATCCTTTAAGAATTCAACATCAATTGATTGCGTACCTTTTTTAGTTTTTGAAGTATTATCATCAACAAATTTCTGAAATAACTCTTTTAAAACTGCTTCTTTACTAAATAAACTATATATTTCTTCCCACTTGTCCAAGTATTCATCACAAGTATAATATAATACTCTATTGGCACTTGCTCTTTCACTTTCTTTTGGTTTAGTAGTAGTTTCATATACAGCAAATTCTTCAAAATCAGTTAAAATAACTATCGGTATTTTTGCACTCCACCCATATCTTCTAGCTTGAAATGCTGGACTTCTATCATCTTTAATATTAACACTTGGTTTTTTTGCTTCAAGATAATAAATCAATTGTCCACCCAATCTAAATGAGTAATCTGGAGCCCTTGTTTCTTTTCCAACAGCCAATGATTCTTCAAAAATAACTTCTTTAAAATTCGGACCCAATCCTTGCCTATTATGTATATCCCACCCTAATGCTTCAAACATAGGATTGATAAATTCTACTTTAGCTTCTTCTTCTTTAAAAAGATTGGAAGTATAAAACTCTTTATTATTATTAAATTTAGCCACCAATTCAGCTATTTTTTCCTGCCCAGCATCTATATTATCTTGATTCAAAACAGCATTAACCATACTACCAAACTCAAACTATACATTACTACAATATTTGACATTTCTTCCTTAACTCCGTCATCTATATTACCTGACATAAATATAACATAGATTTTAACAATAATAATTTTCAAAAAATATGAAAATTGAAAATTTTGCT
>CAYQMW010000020.1:5869-21315 GCA_964418715.1 uncultured Methanobrevibacter sp.
GTATCGATTATATATTCCACTTTTAAAATTGCAAAACTACTTCTACTAAAACAAGGATTGTGACAATATAATAACTGGTATTCTGAGGGTTTTTAATTTTATATTGCAAAACAACTTCTACTAAAACAAGGATTGTGACATGTTTTCTATTTTAAAAAAAAATACAAAATATAAATAGATTTTAAAAATAATAATTTTCAAAAAATTTGAAAATTGAAAATTTTGCTCTAAATCAAAAATAAAGGAATTTAAAGTATTTTTAAAAATTTTCAAAAATAGAAATATAATTATTATAAAATTATCAGTCAATTAAGTTTATAAATGATAAATAATATAATAAGAATAATTTTAAATTTATCCAAAATTTTCTAAAAAAAAACTTTTGAGTGAGAGAATGTTAAGTGATTTACAGAAGGAAATTATTGAACTTAAGGATAAGAAAAATGCAATAATTCTTGCACATAATTATCAAAGAAAAGAAATCCAGGAAATAGCTGATTTTATTGGAGATTCTCTAGAATTATGTATTAAAGCTAGTGAAATTAAAGATAAAGACATTTTAGTATTTTGTGGTGTAGATTTCATGGCTGACACTGCATATATTTTAAATCCTGATAAAAAAATATTAATGCCTGATCGTGATGCAGATTGTCCAATGGCAAATATGTTATCTAAAAGTGAAATAGAAGAGGCAAAAGAAAAATATCCTAATGCTGCAGTAGTATTATATGTTAATAGTACTGCTGAGGCAAAAGCTGAAAGTGACTTGTTAGTTACAAGTGGAAATGTTAAAAAAATCATTAATGTACTTGATGAGGATACTGTTCTTTTTGGACCTGATGCTAATCTTGCAAAATATACAGAAGACTTTACAGATAAAAAACTTATTCCAATACCTGGAGACGGACACTGTTATGTACATAAAATGTTTACAGTTGAAGATATTAAATCTGCAAGAGAAAAATATCCTAATGCCCAAATATTAGTTCATCCAGAAACAAACAAAGAAGTACAACTTGCTGCGGATTATGTTTTAAGTACAGGAGGTATAATGACCCATATTAAAGAATCTTCTCACGATGAATTTGTACTTGGAACAGAAATAGATATTATCTCAAGACTTGAACTTGAAGTTCCAGATAAAACATACTATCCGTTAAGAGAAGATGCAATCTGTGAAACAATGAAATACCATACCCTTGAAAAACTTAAAGCATGTCTTGAAAATGAGTCTCCAGAGATTGTACTAAGTGATGAATTGGTTGAAAAATGTAAAAAACCAGTTAACAGAATGTTAGAAGCTTCTAAATAGCTTCTACTTTTACTTTATATTTTATTATTCTTTAATTATTTTATTATATTATTATTCAATATTTTATCTTTTTTTAAAGAAAATTAATTTATTTTATTTTATTTTTATTAAATTAATAGTATTTTTATTACTTAAAATTATTTTTTATGAATTAGAATTATATAATTTTTTAAATCAGGGCTTGTTTTAATCCATATCTTCTAAAAAACTAGATAAAAAAACCATCATTTCTATTTCTTCTCTTGCAATAAAATCTTCTAATCTGAATTTTGCAACATCAGAACCAAATGGATAATATTTATCTGGAAAATTCATTGTAATAATTAAATTATCCCCTGATATTGTATGTTTATCTTCTAGATTTTTATCTAAATATTCAATTGCCTCTATAGTTAAACCTGAAACAGTGTATTTAATATAATTATCATTAGGTTTTTTACATCCATAATCTGTAATTTTTACATCAATCATAATAAACACTATAAATTTAATAGAATTCTTTTAAAAATTGGCTTATTTTATCTTCTACTTTTACAAGTTCTCTTGAGCCGATATGTCCATTTATTGAATCATAAATAATTAGTTTTGAATCTTTAATCATTTTATTCATTGGAATAGCGTCAAGTTCTGGAGGGAAATACTGATCTTGATTAATTGCGATTATTAGGACTTTTGCATTAATATCTTTTAGTTTATCTTCAATATCATAATGAAGTGTTGCTTCATTTCTATAAAATATATCATTTATATCATCAAGTGTTTCTTCCTCAACCATATATTTTATACTTTCATCTATTTCATCATTTGTAAGTTGTCTGTAATATTTTCTTGAAAATCCATAATTAAACATAACCTCAACTGCAAGTTTAAAGGTTCTATCTAACTCTTCTGATTCAATATAATCTCCATTATTATAATCTGGACATGTTTTAATTATATCTTCTGTTATACGAGATAATGCATAATTATGTCCTCCAACCTTATAACTTGATACCATTGAAATTACAAAGTCCATATCATCTGGATAATATGCAGCCCATGTTAATACAATAAATCCCCCCATAGAGTTTCCAATCAATCCTTTAATATGAGTAATATTGAATTTTTCCTTTAGAAACTGTCTATTAAAATTTACCATATCTTCTATTGTGTAATGTGGAAAACTTCCTTTTAAATTAGAACTTGATGGAGATAATGAGCTTGGAGAACCTAATGCACTAATTGATATAAAAAAGAATTTATCAGTATCAAAAGTCTCATTTTTACCTGATATTTCTTCAATTCTCCTTATAGATCCATAATCTCCACTAGAACCATGACAATATACAACTGCATTAGTAATATTACCATCATCATCCACTATGGGAGTTCCAACACAGGTATACTCTACTTTTACATCTTCTAAAACTTCACCATTTGTAAATCTAAATTTACCTAAAGTAAAATACTTTGGTTTATCAAAATCTGCTTCAAACAAAATAAAACCCCTATAAATAAATTAATATTATTTAAGAAATTAAATTATAAATATTTAATTAATATATGCTTAATAAATTAGCAAGAAAAATAGCTTTTAAAATTTTTTTAACTTTTTAGATATCCTATTTGTCTTTGCAAAAATTTTTATAAAAATCAATTCTTTTCTATTTTTATTAATTTTTGAAAAAAACATAATTTTAATTATTTTTATTCCCCATCTTTTAACTCAAAATCAATGAAATTATAATTTAACAAAACCATTTTAAAAAATGAAAATGAAACTAGAAAAATATGGTACTATAAAAGGTTAAAAAAAAAATTTCTTTGTTATTACATTTTAAAGAGTTAATATGTATGATTTCCCATAAATCTTCTAAAAATGATTTAAGATAAAAACTTAAACACAAATGTATTGATTTTAATAATAAATATTTGATCCGTTAATAAATAATTTTAAATCTATTTTAAATCCACATTCAAAGATGAAAGAAAATACTTATATTATATGGAAATATTTTATGGTGAAATTGAATGAATGAACATTATATACATAAATTATATAATTTTAATAATATACATTATATTAAAAATCATTAGAATAATATATAAATTTTAAGGGAATTTAATATGCAAAATAAAAAAATATATTTATTAGCGTTATTGCTTCTTGTTTGTATTTTAAGTATGCAAACCATAAGTGCAACAGAAGATACGGGAAATAACGAAGTTATTAGTGCTAATAATGATAAAGAAGTAAATTTAGAAAAAAATCAATATGATGATGTTTCAATAAGCGATGATAATTCTGAAATTAATTTAGAAGAAAATAATTATAATTATAAAGTGAGTGAATCTGGAACAGATAAAATAAAAGCATCAAATGAAGATCCACTAAGTTTTAAGGATTTGAATACGACTATTAATAATAATACTAATTCAACAATCTACTTACCTACGAACAACTACTACCAATATGATGCTTCAGACGAGGAATTAGTATTTGGAATTAATATAAACAGAAATTTAACGATTTATGGAAATGAAGTAACAATAGATGGAAGCAATATGGCAAGAATATTTGAAGTAGATGAGCATGTTACTGTTAAATTTTATAATATAACCTTCAAAAATGGTAAAGCAGAGTATGGTGGAGCAATATGGGGTGGTAATGCATATGGTTGTATATTCATCAATAACACTGCAGAATTTGCGGGTGGAGCAATATACCAAGGAAATGCATACGACTGCACATTCACCGAAAATGAAGCAAACTGGAGTGGTGGAGCAATTTCTAATGGTAATGCATACAACAGTACATTTAACAAAAACAAAGCATTATATTGGGATGGTGGAGCAATAAACAATGGAAATGCATACAACTGTAGATTCACCGGAAACGAAGCAGACCATGGTGGAGCAATATACCAAGGAAATGCATACAACAGTACCTTCATCGAAAACAAAGCAAATCAAGAGGGTGGAGCAATGTACGATGGAAATGCAACCAACTGTACATTCAAAGGCAACAACGCAACAAATGGTGGAGCAATGTATGAAGGAACTGCTTGTTTATGCAGATTTAATAGAGATACAACTAAAGATACAGAAATTATTCCTGCTATAATAAATGTATTAAATTACACCTCACCTTACAAATCAGATGAAAAATTAAAATTCAACTTAACCACAAATGATATGGTCTTTGATGGATTTAATACCACTATTAACATATACAAAGACAGTCAATTATACACTACTGTTTATGCTTTATCTGGTGAAGGCTGGATTGTAGATTTAGAACCTGGAGAATATACTGCGGTGTTAAGTCTCACAGATTATCCAGAAGAAAAACCATCAAATGCAACAATCACTGTTTTAAAAGAAAATACAATTGTTAATATTACTCCTATAACTAATGTTAATATAGGAGAAGAAGTAACAATTAATTATACTACCAATAGTAATGGAACAGTAACAATCAAAGTCAATGGCCAAAGCATAACCGATAAAAAATTCACACCAACCAAAGAAGGAACCTACAATATAACTATAGAAATAGCAGAAAACGACTACTACACAGCTGCAACAAACTCAACCACATTCACAGCTAAAAAATTAACAAGTAAAATTACTGTAAGGCCTATAACCACTACTTATAATATAGCAAAAAATTTAATAATTACATTAAAAGACTCCAATGGCAAAGCTATAAAAAAAGCAAAAATAACAGTGAACTTAGGTCATAGCAAAAAATATACTACCAATGCTAATGGTCAAGTTAAAATCAATGTCGGTACATTGACACCAAAAACATATAATGCAAAAATCACCTATGCAGGATCAGATATTTTTAATCCATCTACTGCATCAGTAAAAGTTACAGTAAAAAAAGCTAAACCAAAAATAACTGCAAAATCAGCAATCTTTAAATATAAAATTAAAACCAAAAAATACGTCGCATACTTTAAAGACA
The DNA here is from genome assembly GCA_964418715.1 of uncultured Methanobrevibacter sp. Lineage (GTDB taxonomy): Archaea > Methanobacteriota > Methanobacteria > Methanobacteriales > Methanobacteriaceae > Methanarmilla. The sequence goes on from CAYQMW010000020.1 coordinate 11,134, forward strand.
ATAAAAACAAAGCACTCAAAAACACAAAAGTAAGCTTAAAAGTCCATGGAAAAACTTACAGTGTTAAAACAAATAAGAAAGGCCAAGGCATATTTAAAATAACTAACCTTAGAAAAATAGGTTACTATATTGCAGTTATAACAGTCCCAACAAACCACTACTACAACAAAGTAAGTAAAAAAGTGAAAATAACTGTAAAACGATAAAAATATAACAATATTAAGAGTTTACAATAACTCTTTATACCTTTTTCTTTTTTTAAAATTATTAGCATCAGGTTTCTCTAAAAAAAAATCTTATTTAATCTAAAAGAATAACTCTTTATTAAAGTAATAAAAAAAATAATTTATAGAATATATTCTGTTTTTCCTAAGAATTATTAATAATTAAATTAAAGACAAATATAAATTTAATAACCAATATTTAATGGCTCATTATCTTCATCATCTTTTTTAGTTTCAAATCATGATTGTTTTAAGTCGTAGGGATAATCCTTTAATACTTACAACCTCAAAAATTTATTCTCATAATAATTGAAATTTTTTCAATTTTAATCTTAATTATTTTTAATCCCCTTAACAATTTTAAGAATAAATTTGGATTATAAAATTCTAAAATGAATAAATATATTAAATAATATTTAGATAATTAAGATAATGAATTTTAAAACTATTGAAAATGCAAATGTAGAAGAATCATATGAATTAATTGAAGCAGGGCTTAGAAAAAAAGCAATTATTACATTATTTGCTTATTGTAAAGTAGAATATGAAGGACGTGCACTAAGTCAACTCGGATATGGAGAAAGACTAATCCTTATAAAACCAGATGGTTCTTTTCTCATACATCAAGATAAGAAAGTGGAACCAGTAAACTGGCAACCACCAAAATCCAAAACAAAAGCATATATTAAAAATCGTAAACTTTACCTGGAAAGTAATCGACGTACACCAAGAGAAAGATTAGAAGTAGAAATTGAAAAACTTGACCTCGCATCATATGCTGTTGTAGAAGATTATGAAGAATTAGAACAAGCAGGATATGAAAAAGATATGGGAGATATGATTATGGAAAATCCCCATATTATTGAAGAAGGTTTTAAACCAACTGCAAGAGAATATAGTGTAGAACATGGTTTTATAGATATACTTGGAAAAGACTGTGATGATAACCTTATGATACTTGAATTAAAATCTCGTAAAATAGGAGTTAGTGCAGTTAAACAGATAAAAAGATATATTGAAGATTTAACTTATGAGGATAATGACTGCTTAAAGGAAATGGGTGTTGAAAAGAAAAAAATTAGAGGAATACTTGTTGCACCTAAAATTGATAATGATGCTCAGGACATGATTGATGAAGAAGGCATTGAATTTGTAGTATGTGAACCTCCAAAAGAACTTAAAAAAGATAAAAAAGTAACATTAGATGGTTTTTTTAGCTAATAAAAACAAAAATATGATAATATGAAAAAATGTACTAACTGTGGAATGGTTAATGAAGATTATGCTAATTACTGTAATTATTGTGGTAGAAAATTCCACAGTGAAACTCAAGAGAATAAATCATATAATGAGAATAATATAGATAATAGTTTTGAAATTAATCATAGCCAATATTCGGAAAATGATGAAAATAAGTTAATTATCTTTGGATATATAACTTCCATCATATTATCATGGGGTTGGCTACCACTTGTTCTTTTAAAATCATTTATGAATGTAGGATTCATAGGTTTCTTTGGATTCTTTTTACCATTTTATATGATAAAATAGATGATTTTTATACCATTTTTAAGTGTATTTTTTGTTTAATCCCCTCATTATTAATACTTAATATTAATTATGCAAAAATAGTATAAAAATATTCTAGTTTTTAAATTTTTTTTATTGCAAAAATAGACAAATTAAAAAAAAGTAAAAAGTAAAAAGTAAAAAAATTTTTATTATTGTACAAATTTTAAATAAATCATTTCAGATTCATCAGGTATATCAAATTCAGATCTTTCAGTATTGATTTCAACTTGTTTTCTCAATACTTCAGATGTCAAACCTTGTTCCTCATATAATTTATTCACTTGTTTTTGTTTATTTTTCAAAGATATTTTCCTTAAAAAGTTAGTTAGAAACATAAATATTATACCTCGTTTGTAATTATTAGAATACTTTTTTGAGAAATTCCTGACATATATCTTTCATATGTAGATTTGGATCTTGTTTCGACATAACCACAGAAGCAGCCTTTATTACAACTATCTCCAAGGCTGTTTTGAACTTTAACCTCAGTTAAAATATTATTAACCACTTCATAATGCCCATATAAATCCCTATAGAGATTGTGGCAGATAAAATCCTTGTTTTTTGAATCAACGATGTTTTTTAAACCCTTCCAACCCAAATCACTTAAACTTTTTTCCTCAAATTTTAAATTCTTTTTATATTTACTGTTAAACATTGCTACTGCTGTACGAAGACCTTGATGACTAGTTCCAGAAGTAGTAGTACCTGCCCATGAAGCTATAGTAGATTGCAAAACTTTTATTCCTGTAAGATTGAAGAAAACTTCCTGAAGACTATGACAACCGCAATAATAGTCAGTATTCTGACCCATATTATCGCATCCTGTTACAGTTGCATGCCCATGTTTTTTGAGCTTTGCTTCTTTTTCTGCTGCAGTAGTAGTGCCTCTTACATGTGCAGAATCAAAAGTACAAGTATTTGGTAATTTCTTATTAACCTTATAACTGATTACAATTCTTGCAAATTCGTAAACCAATAAAGTTATTGCTATTTTTTTACCATTCCATGATGCATAATTCGGAGTTTTTTTATTTTTTTCAATATATTTACAATATTTTTCAGCAAGACTATAATAATCCTTCTTAGAAATTTTATGATTTAATTTATTACCCAAAGGATTTCCAGGATTATCTATATGGAAACTTTTACTATCTTTAAGATCATGTGTAATAGCATACGCAAATCTGTATGCCATTTGGTTCTGATTATAACCAAGTTTATCTATTGTGATTATTTTGGGCATTTTTTTATTTTTTTCAACATAGGATTTAAGTTGAGTTGCTAATTTTACAACAACAGTCATTCTATTCACCTTCTCTTTTTATGTTCTTTGTCTTTTAATAATTTTTTAAATATATAGATACAATCATCATATTCAAAACAACAGTCATGCCTGTATATGCATGTTTTACAAATTTTATACTTCATTTTTAACTCACCAATTCAGATAAAATTCTATCTTCTTCTTTTGAATATTGATTATATCTATTTTTTAAACACCTTTTCTCAAATTCGTCATCTGTTTCTTTTAGTTTTTTCTGTATAATAGATTTAAATCTTTGAATACTCCTCAAACGTTGATTATCTAAATGCATACTAAAACCACCTAATTTATGAAGAAATGGTCCTTTGTCTTAATTTGGTTCCAACCATGGTATTTTGTTCTTCTGCCTGGAAGAGATCCATATCCATGAACATATCCTCCCCACCAGTGACCAGAACTTTTACATGGATCTACAACTCGTGATCTTCCTGTGGACCTGGTAGTTACTTTTGCGAAAATATGTCCTCCTTTTCCTCCGACAACATGTACAAATTCTAATTTTAGATATTGGAGACAACCTGCTGCATCCATCAAAGCAAGCATTAATCTTGTTTGGTCACAACAGTTTCCTCTTTTGTTTCTGTTTACCCATGTTGCAGAATGTCTAAAATTAGGATAATCAACCCATTCAACATTTTTTGCACACCATTCTGCGATTTTCATTGCTGCAGCAGTGCCTACTCTATTGCCCACTATAGCATTTGCTCTTTTGATTAAACTATTTGGAATACCATCAGAATGTATTCTTTTAGTTCCATAGTCAATGAATTTTTGTTTAACCCAGTAGTAATCATAGATATATTTCCCACTTTTTAATTTTGTTGCCCTTGATGCTTTTGATTTTGTGTATTTTTTGACAACATGTAATTTTTTACCGCCTGATTTGTGTTCATATCCAAAAATACTATAGTCTGCGTCACAGTGTGTACAAAAGATATGTCCTTCAGCAGAACCTCCTTCCTTACTTTTTTTTCCACTCGGAAATGTGAAGTAACCTTTATTTTTGTGTTTACCTGCCCACCATATACCCCAAACAAGAGAAGAACGTCCACAATAAGGACAGTAATTTTTGAATACAGTTTCATAATAATATTTGTCACTACCAGGATCCCTACCTGCAGATCTTTTTCCCACCGCTCTGATAGTACTCATGTCAGGAGAACGCCCATATTTATCATAATATCTGTAGACTTTTGCCATGTGTTTATAACTTTTTTTAGTTGTTTTTGATTTTGTAGTTGCTTTTTTTACTTTTGCTTTAGTTTTTTTAGTTGTTGGTTTCTTTTCTTTCACACCTGCAACAGTTAATTTAATAGTTAAATCAGAATCAAGGTAATGTTCATCTCCACCAAATACTATTCCTAATTCATACTTTCCAGGATCTAATTTCAATGTTAGAATACCATATCCTTGAGAATTTGTTATTTTATTATACACTTTATATAGTGTATTTTGCCCATTTTCAATCTTATAGAGTCTGAAGGTTAACATTTGATTTGCCAAATGCTGCACTGAATATTGGTCCTCACTATCATAATCAGCATTTTCAAGTCTAGCATAAATCTTCTGCTTTGAAGGATACCTCCAACCAACATTATCCGCATCGATATAAGTCATGTTTTGCTTTGTAATGTTATTTATACTATAATTTGATAGTTTGATTGTATTCTTTGCAATATCATGTGCATCTTTACTTGTTTGAGTAACACGAGCGGTGACAAGTTCTTTTGAATTTGGTAATTTAATATACACTTTGTCATAAATATCATAGTTATTCAATTCATTATTTTTGAGATTTACAACATCAACATCTAAATCAATTCCAGGATACATGTTTTCTTTCAGTTCAGTACATACTGCATTAAAAATCATGTATGGATCTTCTTCATTTGTACTTACTGCCCCCATTTTGTCGGAACCTTCATCCCTTCCTGAAATATCTGCTCTGGTGTGTATATAATCATATTGCAAACCAGTGTCAAGTTCTGTTCGTACATACAAATCTCCTTTGTACTTTGTGAAAGGAGACCTTGTATAACTGGTTGCCCTGTAAAATTCATAAGTATAATCCGCTGGTTTATCAGCTGTTTTATTATCGTTTGGTTTTTTCGGTCTTGCATAATAATTATTATGCACATTTTTTGTTCCTAGTGTATTTGATACAATAGAACTTACTGTTGAACCTTGTATATTGAATTTTTCTAATGTCAAAGGAATGATTTCTCCTTTTTCTACTTCAAGATTTTTCCAGGCATTGATTATTGCATTCATATCAGTTCTACTTAGACTATTTGATTTATTATTATTGTTGTCGGATAATGAGAGTAATGGTGAAACTGCTTTTACTGTGTTAGTTTCATCTACTTCATATTCAACATTTTCAACATTTGAACCAAAATTTAGTATTTCTGCATGAACATGCCCCAATATATAATTTATTTGAGTTCTGAAAACAACTATGTCATTCTCAGAGTCATAGATTTCAAAATAACAGTCATCAGGAATAATTGCATTTTTCATATCGGATGGATCTACCCATGTAGTAACATACCCATTGCTGAGTGAACTTAAATGTGTAGGATCATAGTTTTGATTAGTATCATCGTTAATTTCCTCTAACGCACTAACAGTCATGATTGTATCATCATCATCAATTACTGCATATGATTTTTGATTTATTGATACTCCAAAAGCAGTTCCATCCCATGATAGTTTTACTACTGCATTATTTCCATCAGTTAAACCAACATCTTCTGCTGCTTCCCATGATAATTCTTCACCATCTTCAGTACTTATTACTTCAAAATTTTCATCACATATTCGGAAGATAGTATCATCTGCAGCTAAAGTATATTTTTGATCATATTGTAATTGAAGAAGGTCTTCGTCTTCGTCATCTTCAAGTTCATCTTTATCATCAGAAGGATTACCTTCTGAATCAAATACACCATCCCCACCTTCATCTTCAATAAAATCATATTCTATATTAAAACTCCATGGTTTAACAGTAGTGGGATTTAAGAAATCAAGGTATCTGTGTATAGTATTTGTTAAAATATCTTTTTCATATCTAGTAACAAATACATTTCCAGTACATTCTTCAATATATCTCAAGAGATCCATCCTAGTTGTTGTGCCCGAAACAGTGATGTTTTGCAATATTCCTGTTGTTACTTGTTGTATTACACCTATATTGAAATATTTGCCAAACCAGTAATTCAATGCATTAAAATCCACAGTAACTTCTCGGACCCCATTGGTATCATTATAAGTAAAACCTCTTTGTGTTGTTATTTCGTTCTGTGTGAAAATTGGTGCATTGTTGAGTTCAACAAGCACCTCTTCAACCTCTAATGTGAAACAATTTTCATCAAAAAAATCAGTTTCTACTTTTGTATTGATAATATACAAACAATCTTTAAGACGTTTATCTCCACTAATCCATATTTTATTACCAATTTTGAACAGTTCTTTATCTTCTTCAGCATCTTGAAATTTATATTCTAATTTTAAGCTTCTAAGACCATTTTCACTTATGCTTTCTGTAGCTTCACAAAGTTCTGGGTCTAAGAATTGAATAAAATTTTCAGTATTATCAAGAATTACAATATTTACTCCCATTATTTACCACCTCTCAGTAAAAGTAATGGTTCTAATTGTTGCATTTGTAGCTTGGAATTCATATTCTCCATACAAAGCAAACCAATCACTATTAATATCAATATACTGAGTAATATCTGTTGGTTCTTTATCATTTTCATCATCTAATAACCATACTATCTGGTTAGGACAGTCAATTTCAACTATTTTAGTTTCCCATTCTCCTGGATAACCTAGGCTAAATTTTTGTTCAGAAACTACCTCTTCAACTTCAACAGTAGATTCTGAAGGTTGGAACTGTATAATAGGTTGTACACTTGCTATTCCATTTACAAAACCAGTAGTATTTGTAACTATGTCTTCACTACTGAAGGCAGTACCTGCAGGTATGGTTAATTTGAGTTTAACTGAATATTCAGAAATATCAGTATCAATATCAAATGTATCCTCCATAATATATTCCCAATAAATTCCAGGATAATGTGAAAACTCAATTTTTTTAGGAAGAGGTCTTTTATATTTATCACGTTCATTTACAAGCAATGTTGTTAGCTGCTGTAAAACATTTGTGTTTTCTTCAATATCACAAGAATCACTAATGTCAAATTCTATTTCAATAGTTTTTTCTTTAATACTTTGCATGTAAGGATCATTTGTATCTGTACCTGAAATATTAATATATTCAGTATTCGTTTTAAGACCTTCAGGAATAGTAACATTAGTTAAGAAACATCCAAAGTATCTGAGGTCCTGTCCTTCAACTTTACATGTTATAAGTTGATCTTCAATAGTTTCTACAAATGCAGTTATTTGCAAATTATAGAAATTTATTGTTGATTCTCCAGGATTAAGAAGATTTGAGAATTGTAATTGTATTTCCCAATTTTCCAGGTTTTGTATATCTGTTGTGACAAATCCCCATAGGTCAATAGCACTTCCTAACTCAATTTCTGTTATAGATTCTGTAGTTGATGATCTTAGTATGCTGCTTCTTTGACCTGTTAAATGTCCTTCTGGAGAAATGAGTTTTGCATAAACAACTAAATCATCACTATGTTCTACATCTGCAGTTATTTGTATTCCTCGTATTGCTTGTTGTTCGTCAGTACTGAAATTTTCACCAAACTGCAAATCAGAACAAATGATTACATTACTTTCAACCATGTTTGGAATAGTCATTTCTGCAGTACTAATAGTATTTTCCTCAGTATCTCCTTGTGCAGAGATTACTGATTTTATAGGTACTGGGAAAATTCCATTCTTTTCCCTTTCTTTGTATAGATCTTCTTCGATAATGCAAGGTTCTAAAAATTTAATAGAATTATTGTAAGGTATGTTTTCATGATAATCTGAAGAGATTAGTATAAATAAAGGATAATCTTCTTCATAATCGAACTCTGCCTTTAACTCTTCAAATGTATTAGCAGAAGTAGGAGCATCACTCCAAGACTTAGCATTTTCAAAGAGTTCTAAGGTAGTTAAATTATCATAATCAGTAATATCATTAATAATTTCAACTACAGACTCTTCATCTTGATTGAAATGTATAACATAATTTTCTTGCCATAATACATCAGTACTATCATTCCTGTTTTCATATGTGACTGTGAAAGTTTTTTCATCAGAACCATTAGGCTTAATCACTTCAAAAGCATTAGTATAATCAGTTATGATTTGCACCATGGAATTATTCCCTATAGTTCCTCCAACACTGTGAGGAGGAAACTTTAACCAATAACTATCACTTAGAGGTATGGATGCAGGGAGTGTTACAAGAAATTCACATGTGTCACCATTGACATTGTACTCTACTGTATGAGTTATGTTTTCTTCAATAGGATTGTTGAATACACCAATCCTGTAATTTTTGTTCCAATCATTAACACCACCTTGTTCTGTAATGACTTTAAGGAATGTTTCTGCATTATAAACTCTTCCATCTTGCAATCTATCAAGTTCTTCACCAGTTATCTCTAATAATGCAAGATTTGGCATAATTAAATCAGATTCTTCAGGAGCAATATTAAAAATACACCAATAATACTCTTGCCCATCCATCTCTTCATTTTCATCCCATGTCAAATCTTTAACATATGACTCTCCAGTGTAAGTATCATTTGAATCATCGAATTCAACAGTATCTTCATAGAAAGGAGTTTGAGGAATTACAGTAACAGTACATTCTTTGTCTGAATTAAAGAAATAATCTGCAATAAAAACATTCTGGTTTTGTTTTGGATGTAATTCAAGTTCATCAACAAAAAATCTCCATCTATCCGCATTTTTCCAACAGATCCTTACAGGATAGTAAACAAATTCTTCAAGGTCATCATCATATTCAGTACTTAAATCTGAAAAATCTCCTTGATATTGAAGATTTAAATAAAATGGTTCGCCTTTAGTCATTTTTAAGGTTTTAACCATTTCTGATTCTTTCTTAAAATTAGCATCATTGTTTCCACCATCTCCTTCATCACTTCCAGAGTCTCCTGTACTTGGAGGTCTGTTTGTAATCTCAACAGTGAAACTTGAAGTAGTGTTTTTTAATGATTCAGAAACATTGAAAGTAGCTAGATAATTTGAGGTATTATTTGCATAAGTTACATCAACATCAAAAGTGAAAGTACGAGTAGCTTTTTTCGCACCTTTATTAAAGTTAGGAACCCATCTATATGTTACTGCATCAACCCTTGTTAATTTTCCAGATCCACTATGAGATTTCAGGCTGAATCCAACTGGAGTAGTAACAAGACATGTAGGATTATATTTATTTCCTTTACTATTGTTCATTTGTAATTGAACAGTACATTCTTCTTCGTTATATCCTCCTTTGGTTTTTTTCCAAGCAAAACTGTATGTAGGTTCGGTGTAATCTACAATAATCCTTACAAATCTTATTTGTAATTTACCTTCGTGTTTGTTAGTGTTTGCAGGATAATTGAAATGTACATTGAAATTACTATTATTCAATTTTGAAACAGTAATATCTCCAATCTTTTTTTTACTGTTTTTACTAACTTTTCCTCCTGGTTTAAAAGTAACACTATTTTTTTTAAATACAGCTGTTGGAGCAGAACCTTTTTTAGTAGCATTAACAACTTTCCCTAATGTAATATCTGGACCAGGAATGTTAGGAACTTTTCCTTCAAATTCAGTTTTACAATGAGAATATTCAACAGTCACACTATTAATTTTAGATCCTGTCGGAATATTCATTTTGAAATTAGAAAGTGTTAATGGTGCAGGTCGATTTGGAGTTTTGGATTTCCCATGGATTAAGTCAGAAGATTCTGCATAACTTGTTGTTTCGTTTTTAATATTTTTCAAGTCTTTAAAACTACGATATTTATTTCCTGTAGTTGAATCTACTGTATTAGGATAAAATGTTTTTTTAGTCATTTTTCACCTCATTTTGATAAAAATTCTTTTTTTAAAATGTTCCATTTTGATACAGATAAT
>CAYQMW010000021.1:0-3153 GCA_964418715.1 uncultured Methanobrevibacter sp.
TACTCTTCCAACATCTAATGTTTTTAAATCAGCAATAATAAATGCATCAGGACGTAATTCTCTGATTTTACTTACTACGCCAACACCGAATTTTTTAACAAGAGGAGTTCCTGCTTCAATAAGGATTCTTTCTCTTTCTGGAAGTACATCCATAATTCTTTTAACAGCATCTAAGTTGTCTAAATCTAATGCAACTTGTAAGTAAGGTGGGTTCCATAATCTTTGTACTTTGAATCCCATTACTGGGTGAGTTCCACGGTCTTTTTCTGCTAAAACTTTATCAACATCAGGATAACCAGTCATTGCTCTTCTCAATGCTAATTTAGTAGCACCATAATTGTATTGGTAAATTTTTCTATAGTTATCAGCTTCAGGATGAATGTATACTGATACCATAATTACTAAATCATCAGCTTTATCTTTAGGAATAATTCCTTCTTCAACTGCATCTGCAATTGCTCTACCTACAGCAGTTTGTGCAGGTCCAAATACTTTACTTGCATCATCTAAACTTCCAACTGTAACTTTTGGAATAATTAAAGTTGCAGGTTTAGTCATTAAGTTTGGTCTGATTACTGTAAGAAGTGGTGTATGACCAACTGAAAGGTTGGTTAAACTACTTGCAAAAGCAGTTCCTACAGGACCTTCTTTATCACCTATTGTTAAATCAACATGTGCTAATTCATTTCCGTCTCCAATAAGAGCTTCTCCTATATTAAACATCTAATATCCTCCAAATAATAATATATCGATTACCATTAGAATAATATCATAATTTATAATCATATACTATTTTTAATATATGTTTTTAAATACATAAATATTTTATAAATTTAAGATAAAATTTTTAAAAATCAAGTATAAATTTTAGATTTAATTTTTGGTTTTAACTTATAAGTTTTAAGTTTTAACTTAATTTTTAATTTTAAATTTTAACCATTAATTTTCGCATTTTAGCTTAAAATTAATTTTATATTTAGTTTTAATTTTATACTTGTTTTTAAAACTAATAATTAAAAAATAAAAAATAATTTTATATTTTAGGCTAAATTAGTTTTAATGAGGTTTATATTGGTTTAATAGATCCGCCTAAAATAATAAAATTATTTTATAAAATCAATTTTATTTAGAAGTGGATTCTTTGTGCGGTATTTCTTGAAATTGGTAATCTTCTATAAGGCATACCTTTATTGTCACTAGATACAGCTTCAATCAATTCATCAATATTCATATCTAATTTTTCACCTGTTTCTCTTACAGTGACTTGGAATTTACCAGATTCAAGTTCATTATCACCTATTACAAAGGTGTATGGAACCCATTCTTTAGCTGAGTTTCTAATTTTCTTACCAACTCTATCTTCACTATTGTCAATATCTACACGAATATTAGCTTCTTCTATTTTATCTGCAAGTTCATTTGCATATTCAACGTGTCTATCTGCAATAGGTAAAATTCTTACCTGTACAGGACTTAACCATACAGGAAGCATAGGTGGTTTTTCATTTATCTCTATTGCGGTTTTCTCAAGTAAACTACAAATAACCCTTTCAATACTTCCAGTTGGTGAACAGTGTAAGATAATTGGGTTATGTTCCTCGTCATCTTCACCAAGGAATTTAATATCAAATCTTTTTCCACTTTCAACATCGATTTGAACAGTTGGATTTTCGATTGGTCTGCCTAAATAATCAATTGCTGCAAAGTCGATTTTACAACTCCAGTAATGTTTTCTTTCAGGTAATATTTCAAGAAGTAAAGGTTTGTTGATTCTTTTTGCAGTATTATACATCCATTCTTTATGTTCATTGTAAAAGTCTTCAGTTGCCCTAAAGATAATTTCATAATTAACACCTAAATCAACACCAGTTTGAACACACATATCAACTTGTTTGTCAAATTCTTCTAATGTAGAATCCATATCACTACAGAAACTGTGGAAATCAGGCATTGTAAATGCTCTTAATCTTTTAAGGCCTACAACTTCTCCTTTTTGTTCATATCTAAAACTGTAGGTTGAAAGTTCATATACCTTTGCAGGTAAGTTCTTCCAGGTTAAGAAGGTATTTTTCATTACTCTAAATGCACCGAAACAACATGCAAATCTAAGCATTAATGGGTTTTTAGTTGCAGTTCTATATTGTCTTTCTCCAAATTTAGCTGCATGTTCTCTGATTGCATCATTTTCTAAATTATAGAAAATTGGAGTTTCAATAGGCATTGCACCTTGATCTACAACTAAGTTATAAACATAATCAGATAATAAATCTCTTACTAATCTACCTTTTGGATACCATTTAAGGTTTCCAGCATCAGAAGCACTTTCATTATCACATAATTCTTTTTCTTTCATTAATTTAACATGAGGAGGTTCTCCTTCATCTGATGCACCAACACCTAATTCATATTGTACTAATTTCTCTAATTGGTCTTTACCATCATAGTTAAATTCATCGGTGCCGGTAGTTTCACCATCACTTAAGATAAACCATTTAGATTTTGGACCTTTGTCTTTTTTCTCTTCATCATCATCTTCCATTTCTATTGTAATGGTTCTAGATAGTTCACTTAATGGGTGTCCTTTACAGGATAATTCAAATCCTTTATACCAACCAAATGGTACTCTAAATACATCATATCCATCTTCTTTTAAGATCTCTTTTGCTTTTTTCAATATTTCAATAGCAAATTTTGGAGATCCAAGTGATGAGGATAAATGTGCATATGGATAAAGGACTATACTTTCTGCTTTAACTTCATCAGTAACTTTTACAACTTCTTTTGCTAAATTTTTTGCAATTGCATCGGGATTTTTTTCATCTTCTTTTTCAACAGATGTAAATACTACTAATGATTCCTTAAAAGCTCCGTCTTTTTTAGCTTCATCAATTTCTTCAGCTACAGGAGTTTTATTTTTAGTTTCATATTTTATATAATCTGAATGAATAAGCAATACACGCATTTAATCACCTATTTTTAATAAAAAATAAATCTCATTAATATAATCTTTAAAAAATAATTTTCTATAATTTTTAAATTAATATTAATAATTCAATTTTTTGTTTTTTATATTATTTATATTATTTTTTATTTGTAGAATATTAGATATTTTTTTTAAATGCGCTTGGGTTCAGTTTGAAAATGATGGTAAAA
>CAYQMW010000021.1:3163-11261 GCA_964418715.1 uncultured Methanobrevibacter sp.
TTTTAAATTTATTAAATTTTTTAACTTATTTTTTTAAGTTATTCTTTTTAACTTATTTCCTATAATTTATAACTTATAAGTTATAAGTTATAACTTATATTTTTAAAAAAAATAATTTAAAGAAGAACTTATATTAGTTTATCATTCTTTTTTTCTTCTTTAATTATTTTAATTCAAGATTAATATTAGGATTATCTTCATTTGCATCTATAAATGTATTTAAAAGATTTTCGCTAAGTTGATTAGAGTTGATAATATTGATGTTGATATTAGCTATTTCACATAAGACATCATATAGGCCGTCAAGATTTCTACCATAATAATCGGGAAAGTTAAATTTTTCTATTAGATAATCATGATAATTGTCAATTAATTTCTTACCGTCTAATTCAATAGTTTTCATATTAATCATAGTTTATTTTAAATTGATTTTTAATTTAAGTTTAAATTATTAATTTAATTTAGTAAAGCTGTCATAGTGATTGCCTGTATAATATATATCATAGTCATCAGTTGAGTATACAATACGTTCTGCTCCACGACTACTTGAACCATTAGTGTTTATATCACATTCGATATAGTTTTCACCATCAGGAAGTGAGCCCTGACGGTTTGAAAACTTGTCTCCACCAATTGCCTTACCAGGAGCATATCTTTCAACAGATCCTCCTTCCCATCCAAGTTTTCGAGCTTCACTTTTTGTTATATAATTATGTGGCAGTTTATGATATGAATCAATATATGCTGCAACATCCATCTGGCTAAAATATGATCCATTTTCTACAATTGTAGTATTGGTGTGAATTTCATTTTGACCAAATGCATTGTTTGTATCTATAAAAGAATATGCAGTAAAGAATATAAGCAAAATCAATATTCCACTAAATAAAAGTTTCATACGCTTATCCATAATAGAACTCCTAATTTTTCTTTAAATATTTTAGAAATTTTTTAAAAACTATTTAATTATTTTTTATTACTATTAATTATTAGTTTCTTATTTTATTTATTATTAAATTTAATATTAGAGATAAAAACTACTTAATTATTTTTAATTAATCTTAATTAAGAATTTCTTATTTTATTTATCATTAAATTACTAATCAGTTTTTTATAAAATGAGTTATAAAATATATTTAGTATTAAATTTATTTTCATAATTAATTTTTTAAAGTGATTATATGAATAGTGATAATATTAAAAAAGGCCCTCAAAGAGCACCTCATAGGTCTCTTTTAAGAGCTTGTGGACTTAAAGATGAAGATTTTGATAAACCATTTATTGGTATAGCTAATAGTTATGTTGAAATTGTTCCAGGTCACATTCACCTTAGAGGATTAGTTGAATTTGTTAAAAAAGGTATTCGTGATGGTGGAGGTATTCCATTTGAATTTGATACTATGGCTGTTTGTGATGGTATTGCAATGAACCATGAAGGTATGAAATATTCTCTTCCTTCAAGAGAAATTGTTGTCAGTACTGTTGAAAGTATGTCTAAAGGTCATAGTTTTGATGGTTTAGTCTTAATGCCATCATGTGATAAGGTTGTTCCTGGAATGCTTATGGCTGCTGGAAGATTAGATATTCCATCAATCTTTGTAACAGGTGGACCTATGGAACCAGGTCATTTTAAAGGTAAAAATGCAGATTTAATTACTGTATATGAAGCTTGTGGTGAGTTATCTGCAGGAAAAATCACAGAAGAAGATTTAGAAGAACTTGAACATTCTGCTTGTCCTGGTGCTGGAAGTTGTTCTGGATTATTTACAGCAAATACTATGGCATGTATTACTGAAACCTTAGGTATGTCTCTTCCAATGTGTGCAACAGCACTTGCTTTAAGTGAGGATAAGGAAAAATTAGCATATGAGTCTGGTAAACGTATTGTAGAAATGGTTAAAGAAAACATTAAACCATCTGATTTAATGACTCAGGATGCATTTGAAAATGCTATTGCTATGGATATGGCTCTTGGTGGAAGTAGTAATACAGCTCTTCACATTCCAGCTATTGCAGCTGAACTTGAAGATAAAGGAGTAGATGTTACAATTGACTTATTTGATGAGATTAGTAATGAAATTCCACATATTACCTTACTTTCTCCTGCAGGTGAAAGTACTATGAAAGATTTACATGATGCAGGAGGTATACCTGCTGTATTAAAGTCACTTCAATCTAAAATCAATAAGGACTGTAAATCATGTACTGGAAAAACCATTGGAGATATTATTGATGATGCTGTAATAGAAGACAGTGATTTAATCCGCCCATTAGATAATCCTATACATAAAGAAGGTGGTCTTTCAATATTGAAAGGTAATCTTGCACCTAATGGATCTATTGTTAAAAGAGGAGCAGTACCTGATGATTTACTTCACTTAAAAGGACCAGCTAAAATCTATAATAGTGAAGAAGATGCAGTTGAAGCAATATTTGCTCATGAAATTAAAGAAGGAGATATTCTTGTAATTAGATGTGAAGGTCCAAAAGGTGGACCTGGTATGAGGGAAATGTTAAACCCTACATCTGCTATTATGGGTATGGGAATTAAAAATGTAGGTCTTATTACAGATGGTAGATTCTCCGGTGGTACAAGAGGCCCATGTATTGGACATGTTTCTCCTGAAGCAATGTCTGGTGGTCCTATTGGACTTATTGAAAATGGAGATATAATTGAAATTGATATTTTAAATAAAAAATTAAATGTTGAATTATCTGATGAAGAACTAGATGCAAGAGTAGGAAAAGTCGAACTTCCTGAGAAGGCTGTATCTGGCTGGTTAAATGTTTATAGACGTTCTGTTTCTTCAGCAGATAAAGGTGCTATCTGGAGATAGTGCCTAATTATTTCTTTTTTTATTTTTTTTATAATTTATATGATTTCTAATTTTTTTATTTATTTATATCTATTTTTTTTTAAAATTTAGATTTTTTTAAATTTTTTTTATCAAAATTTAAATCTTTAACTAATTTTTCAAAAAGTAAAATTTAATAATATTTAAAAATTAATTTAGATAAAAACTTTTAAACCTTATATATTATAAAGAATATACTAATCATAGTATAATATTACAATTATATTGTAAAAATTTCGTAATTTATTTAATTCAAGGGTGTTTTCTTGACTAATTATAGAGAAATTATTGGTTATGCTGTATTAATTGTTGTTCTCTTAATTGCATCTCAACATTTAAATGTTGTAGTCTCTGGAAGTATGGAACCTGTTTTCTATAGAGGAGATATTGTAATTGTAGAGAAAACTAATTTTTTAGGTATTCAGGAATTTGATCCTCATGATGTTCAAGTAGGGGATATTGTTGTTTATGATGCAGTATGGTATAATAGTCCAGTTGTTCATAGGATTGTTAATATTACTGAGATTAATGGAACTACATATTATGAGATTAAGGGTGATAATAATAATGCTTCTGACCCTTATTACGCCACTGCAGATCAAATTCAAGAAAGAGTTCTATCTTTTAATGGTCAACCTTTAATCATTCCAAAAATAGGTTATATTACTATTATGTTAAGAGGTTTCTAATTAGTTAAATTATCCAATTAGTTTATTATTAAATTAATTATGATTATTTAAATTTTTAAATTAATTTAAACTTCATTAGTAATTTTAACTATTTATTAAGCTTAAAACCCTAATTAATTATTTTTTAATTATTTATTTAATTAATTTATTTACAATTTATTAATACAGTTTTTACAATTAATTTTTATTAACTTATTTTTAAAATCATTATTTTTAGGTGAATTAATGTACAATGAAATAGAAAAACTAGCTATTAATGCATTATATGATGCAACTAATAAATTGGATGCTGAAGTATCTAAAGATAAAATCACTTTAGAGTTTCCACCAAATCATGATATGGGGGATTTAGCTTCAACCGTTACTTTTCAATTAGCCCCTGTATTAAAAAAATCACCGGCTATGATTGCTGAAGATATAGTGGAAATAATTGAAGTTCCTGATTTATTTACAAAAATTGAGGCAAAAGGACCTTATGTAAACTTTTTTATAGATTATAATACTTTTGCAGAAGGATTACTTAAATCAATTAATTCTGATTATGGTCAACTTCCAGATATGGATGAGAAGATTGTACTTGAACATACATCAGCTAATCCTAATGGACCATTACATATAGGCCACATTAGAAATTCCATTATTGGAGATTCTATTCGTAGACTTCTTTTATCTTCAGGCCGTGAAGTTGAAACCCAATACTATGTAAATGATATGGGCAGACAACTTGCTATGGTTGTATATGGTATAAAAGAATTAGGATTAAAAATAGAAGATCAGGGCGAAGATAAAATAGACCATAATATCGGAAAGGTTTATCTTAAAGTCAATCAGGAATTGGAAAAAGACCCTTCAATTGATGAAGGTGTAACTAATTTAATTAAAGAATACGAACAAGGCGACAACAAAGAGTTAAACCAATTATTCCATGAAACTATTGAGAAATGTCTTACCGGTTTTAAACAAACCCTTAAACGTATGAATGTTTTCCATGACAAGTTTGTATGGGAAGGAGACTTTATACGTAACGGTGATGTAGACAAGTATGTTGATGAAATGGTTGAAATCGGTTATGCTCGTATGGAAGATGTTTTAAGATTAAAACTTGGTGATTATAAAATCAAAAATGACCTTGTTTTAAGAAGAGCTGACGGTACATCACTTTACTCTACAAGGGATATTGCATATCATATGTATAAATGTGATCAGGGAGATATTGTACTTGATATTCTTGGTGCAGATCATAAATTAGCATTTAAACAGGTTAAAGCAGCACTTATGATTTTAGAGAAAATCGAAGAAGATAGTGATGATGTAAGTGTTTTATTCTATGAATTCATTACCTTACCAGAAGGATCCATGTCTTCCCGTACAGGAAACTTCATTTCTGTAGATGAACTTATTGATGAAGCGGTCAGCAGGGCTACTGTTGAGATTAAATCAAGACGTTCTGATTTATCAGATGATGAGATTGCAGATATTGCAGAGATTATTGGTGTTGGTGCTATCAGATTCTATATTTCCAGATTATCCCCAGAAAAACATATTAAATTTAAATGGGAAGAGGCATTAAACTTTGAGAGAGGTTGTGCATCTATTCAATATGCCCATGCAAGAGGAGCTAAATTACTTCAAAAAGCAGAGAGTCAAGGTATTAATTTAGATAATCTTGTATTTGAAGATAATTGGGAGCCTAATGAATTTGAACGAAATCTTGTAAGGACTCTTGCAAAATACCCTAAACTCATAGGTGAATCTGCTGATATTAGAAGAATTCACCCTATTGCAAACTATCTTCAGGAATTAGCAAGTGACTTTAACAGATTCTATAAAGAAAATCAAGTTGTTGGTTCTGAATTTGAAAACGCTAGACTTATTTTAGTTGAAAAGACTAAAATCACTTTAAAGAACGCACTTGACATTTTAGGTGTTACAGCACCTGATAGAATGTAATTTTAAATTATATTCTTTTATTATTTTTTTAATAATTTAAGTTATAAGTTATAACTTATAATTACTATTTATATAGAAATTAGATTATAACTTATAAGTTATAAGTTATTTTTTATAATTTTTTTTATTAATTTTATTAAATATTTTAAATAATTCAATGAATTAATTAGTTAAATTAGTTAAAAATTAAGCAATTAATAAATTTTAGCTAATATAATTTAAAAAACCAATAAAATTTGATATAAAAAACCAGTTTATAAAAAATTAGTTTATAAATTTAGATATTAAAAAGATTAAAAATTTAGATAATAAAATTAGAGAATAATTTTATTTTAAAAAATGATACATTATAGCTTTTTGAGCATGAAGTCTGTTTTCAGCCTGATCGTAGACTACTGATTGTGGCCCATCAATAACCTCACTTGTAACTTCCTCTTCTCTTATTGCCGGAAGGCAGTGCATGAAGATTGCATCTTCTTTTGCAAGTTTCATAGACTCACTGTTTACCTGATATGGTTTAAAATCATTATGTCTTTTTAAAGATTCCTCTTCATCACCCATACTTACCCAAACATCAGTATATACAACATCAGCATCTTTAAGTGCAAGTTCCAAATCATCAGTAACAATGATTTCGCTACCTGTTTGACTTCCAATTTCAAGGCCTTTTTTATGTATGTCCTGATTTATTTCATATCCTTTAGGACAAGCTATTGCAAAGTCCATTCCTAAATATGCACAAATAAGTAAAAGTGAATTAGAAACATTATTTCCATCACCAATAAATGCTAGTTTTCCATTGAAATTACCTTTATGTTCTTTAACTGTTAACATATCTGCAAATACTTGGCATGGATGTTCTAAATCAGTAAGTCCATTAATTACAGGAATATCAGATTGTTCTGCAAGTTCTCTAACATCAGAATGTTTTTTAGCCCTTATCATTATTCCATCAACATATCTACTTAATACTTTAGCAGTATCTTTAATTGGTTCTCCTCTTCCAATTTGCAAGTCATTAGTTGATAAAAAGAGTGCATATCCTCCAAGTTCATACATTCCAACTTCAAAAGATACTCTTGTACGTGTTGATGATTTTTCAAATATCATAGCAAGTGTTTTATCTTTTAATGGTTTTTCAGTTATTTTACCATTTTTAAAGTCACTAGCTAAATTAATAATGTTTTCAATATCACTTTCAACATCACATATTGATAAAAGACTATTCATTTAAATCTCCAAAACAATCTATAAAAGTAAAGATATATATTTGTATTTTTTCACTTATAAATATTTTATACAAAATATATAATTTATTAAATTTTATAAGTCATTTTTAATCTTTTTTTCTAATTTAGAAATTCTTTCTTCAATTTCAGACAAGCTTATTTCATGTACATTTTCAAAATTACCAGTATCAATTCGTTCAATCTCGCCGTTATAAAATTTAGCTTGTTCATCACTAAATTCTTCATAATTATCAATTAATCTTTTAATTACATCGTTATAACTTTCATTTTTTGTTGCTAGTCCTGATAACAATCCATACACTTCTTCAGATACTCTAATTGTTTTATTTAACATTTTTTCAAATCCTCAAAATTCAATATCACTATTATGTATACGTGGTATACAATATAACTTTTCTAATAATCATTTAGATTTGAGTTTATAATTCAATACAATCCTACTAATCACATTAGCAATAATAAATCTACATAAAAACTAATTAATTAATCAATTTTGTTTAAAAAACAATAAAAAAGCAAAATAAAAAAGTAAAATAAGTAAAATAATTAGTAAAAATCAAAGTTTTTTTAAAAAAATCAGTTTAAAATAAACTAAAAAATTAAAAAAGTGAAAAAAGTAAAATAATTAGTTTAACTAATTATTTAAGATTTCATTCATATGTTCTACTCGTTTATCTACTAGTGCTTTTGTTCCAACATCACTTCTGTGATAAACATTACCTTTAACATATGAACATGCTTCTTCTGCTATTTTTTCAGCTTCAAAAATACTTTCACCTTGAGCTACAATTCCAAGTGCTCTTGATGATGAAAGTTTTACTTCTCCATCTTCTTCAGATACAGATGCATAGAATACTTTTGCTCCAAGTTTTTCTATTTCCTCTTCATCAACTTCAATAGTTTCTCCACCGTATTTGGTTTCAGGATATCCGTCAGGTACAATATATTTACATACACTTGCAAGGTCTTTAAATTCTACCTCACCTAGGGTACCGTCAACTATTGCTTTACAGACATCAATCATTGGAGTACTTATAAGTGGAAGTACATTCATAGCTTCAGGATCTCCGAATCTTGCATTAAATTCAATTAAACGTGGACCGTCTGCAGATAACATAAACTGACCATATAAAATTCCTTTATATGGTTCTGCTTCTTTTGCTATTGCTGTAATTACATCTTCCATAATTTTTACAGATTTATCATAATCTTCCTGAGATAAAAATGGTAATAGTCCTCCTACATCAGAGTATGAACCCATACCTCCAGTAATTGCTCCCTCATCTCCTTCAAATGCATGTGGATGGTCTTGTGCTGCAGGCATTGGAGCTAAGTGAGCACCATCAGAAAATGC
>CAYQMW010000021.1:11271-21109 GCA_964418715.1 uncultured Methanobrevibacter sp.
ACCTACAATTTTAACTCCTTTACCACCGGTTAAACCTACTGGTTTAACTACTACCTCTTTATCATATGAGACTAAAAATTCATTTAAGTCTTTTGTATTGTCAAATACTTTATAGGTTAAAGATCCTTCAATTTCATATTTTTCAAAAAGGTTTCTCATAAATGATTTATCAGTTTCAATTCTAGCAGCACTTTGACATGGTCCTACACATTTAACACCAACTTCTTCAAGTTTATCAACTATTCCTTTACCAAGAGGTGCTTCAGGACCTATAACAGCTATTTCAATATTATTTTCTTTTGCATATTCAGCTACTTTATCTACTTCACCTTCATCGCCAATATTATAGGTAGATATTTTACTGATTCCCGGATTTTTTTTACTTATATAGGTATATAAGTCTACATCGTCTTTTAAAGCATCACAAATAGCATGTTCTCTTGCACCTGCACCAACAACTAATACTTTCATTTTTTCACCTTTATTATAACATAAAAAATCTTTTTTATAAATTTTTA
The DNA here is from genome assembly GCA_964418715.1 of uncultured Methanobrevibacter sp. GTDB lineage: Archaea > Methanobacteriota > Methanobacteria > Methanobacteriales > Methanobacteriaceae > Methanarmilla. The sequence continues at coordinate 11,790 of CAYQMW010000021.1, forward strand.
AAATTAAAATTTCTTAATTGTTAAAGTTTATATTAATCTTTTAATATATAGTATTGTATTATAGATTTTATTTTTTTAAAATCTTTTTATGTATTTAATAAATTTAAAATTGTATTAAACTTATAATAAAATAATTATCTATCATATCCAACGATTTCAAATACGAGATAAGGAAATATGATAGAATTCACTTAATATTAAGAACAGGTGATTAAATGAATGGTGGAGAAGCTATATTAAAGGCTCTTAAAGAGCAAGGTGTAGACACTATATTTGGATATCCTGGTGGGACTGTTATTCCATTATATGATTCCTTATATGATGACGATTTAAGACACATTTTAGTTCGTCATGAACAATGTGCAGTTCATGCAGCAGAAGGTTATGCAAGAGCTTCCGGTAAAGTAGGTGTATGTCTTGCAACTTCAGGTCCAGGTGCTACAAATTTGATTACTGGTATTGCTGATGCAAATATGGATTCTACTCCAATTGTAGCTATTACAGGTCAAGTTAATTTAAGTGCTATTGGAAACGATGCTTTCCAGGAAGCAGATATTTTAGGCATTTCAATGCCAATTACTAAACATAGTTATCAAATCAAAAGTTTAGATTCAATTCCTTCCATTGTTAAATCAAGTTTTGATATTGCAAAAAGTGGTCGTCCAGGACCAGTTGTTATTGATTTTCCTAAAGAAATGCAGGAAGGAGAATTAAGTAAATATGAAACTACTTTAATAGAAACTCCTGGATATAATCCTAACTTAAGTGGAAATATAAAACAAGTTAAAAAAGCTTGCAATTTAATTAAAGAAGCTAACAATCCTGTTATCTTAGCAGGTGGAGGAGTAATTATCTCAGGAGCTAATGAAGAGTTAGAAAAATTTGCAAAAACTATCAAAGCTCCAGTAGTTACTACTTTAATGGGTAAAGGTGCAGTTCCAGAAGACGATGATTATGCACTTGGAATGCTTGGTATGCATGGAAGGTTAGTTGCAAATAAAAATATTAACAAAACAGATTTATTAATTGCAGTCGGTTGTAGATTCTCAGATAGAACCACAGGTAAAATTGATGAATTTATACCTAATGCAAAAGTTATTCACATAGATGTTGATCCTGCTGAAATTGGTAAAAATGTTGATGTTGACATTCCAATTGTTGGAGATGCATTAAATGTACTTAAAATGTTTAATGAAGTCTTAACAAAGTATCAAGCTAATCCTAATGCAGTTAAATGGTTCGATGATTTAAAGGCTAAGAAAACTAAATTTGCTCTTAAAACAGATTATGATATTAATCCGTTAATGCCTCAAACTGTTATAAAAGAAATTTCTGATTGTTTAACTGAAGATACAATTGTTACTACTGATGTTGGTCTTCATCAAATGTTTGCTGCTCATTATTTAAAAGTTAATAAACCTCGTAAGTTCATAGCTTCAGGTGGTCTTGGAACTATGGGGTATGGTTTCCCTGCAGCTATTGGTGCAAAAGTTGCATGTGAAGAAGATCCTGTTATTTCTATTTGTGGTGATGGAGGATTCTTAATGGTTTCACAAGAACTTGCAACTGTTTCAACCTATGATTTACCAATTATTATTACAATTCTTGATAATCGTAAATTAGGTATGGTTTATCAATGGCAAAACCTTTTATATGACAAACGTTTATCTCAAACTGATTTGGGTACTGTTCCTGACTTTGTTAAATTAGCAGAAAGTTATGGAATTAATGGTGTAAACATTACAAAACCTGGTGAAACTAAAGAAGTTATTCAAAAAGCAATTAAAGATAATGAAGCTATCCTTTTAAACATTGATATTCAAAAAGATGAATTCTTACCAATGGTTCCTCCTGGAGCTGCTGTTGAAGAAGTCATAGGCGAATATGACTTTGTTGATGAAAGTCTTACAAATGAGGATGCTAGTAAATAGTCGGAGGTGTAAAAATGTGTACAACTCATACAATTAGTATTTTGGTAGAACATAAACCTGGTGTTTTACAAAAAGTAACTGGACTTTTTACAAGACGAGGATTTAATATTGAAAGTATTACTGTAGGTTCCTCTGAGGTTGAAAATTTAGCAAGGATGGTTATTGTTGTATATGCTGATTTAAAAGGTTTAGAACAAGTTAAAAAACAATTAAATAAATTGGTAGATGTAATTAAAGTTAAAGAATTAGATCCTCAATCATCAGTTAAAAGGGAACTTTGTCTAATTCAAGTTCAAACTAAAGATGCAAAAGCACGAACAGAGGTTATGCAATATACTGATGTATTCAGATGTAATATTGTAGATGTTTGTGATAATACTGTTACTATTGAAGTAATAGGCCATCCAAATAAAATAAATGCTTTTATTAAATTACTTAAAAATTATGGAATTAAAAAGATTGCACGTACCGGACCAACTGCAGTTAGCCGTGGTATGTCAATTTAATTTTATAATTTTTTTATTTTTTATTTTTATTTTAGTTTGATTAATTTATTTTTCTTAATTTTTAAGTCATTTTATTTTTAATTTTTCCTAATTTTTTTACTATTTTTATTAATTTTTAAATGGTTTTTTACTTATCTTATTAATCTTTTTTAATTATTTTTATTATTCATTATTTATTTCTTCTTTTAAGCTATTTAAACAATTTTAATTTTAATTCAATTTATTATTTTTTTTATTTTTAAAAAAGGTTTGAAATAATTCATTTAATATTATTAAATAAGTATATAAGTAATAAATATTATACATATAAACTAATATTATGCTAAGGAATATCATTTTTTAGATAATATTCATTTTATAAAAAAATTTTTTTATTAAAAATTAAAGGAGTTCTTTTAAAATGAAAATGTATTATGAGGACGATGTCAATACTGATGTCATCGCTGATAAAACTATTGCTGTAATGGGATATGGAAGCCAAGGACGTGCTCAATCCAGAAATATGGCAGATAGTGGTTTAAATGTTGTTGTAGGTCTTAGAGAAGGTGGAAAATCTTTCCAACTTGCTAAAGATGATGGTATGAATGTAATGTCTATTGAAGACGCTGCAAAAGCTGCAGACATTATTCACATTTTACTTCCTGATGAAATTCAAGCTAAAATTTATGATGAACAAATTAAACCATATGTTGAAAGTGGAAACACTATTTCATTCTCTCACGGTTACAACATTCACTTTGGTTTAATCGTACCTCCAGAAGATGTAAACATTGTCATGTTTGCACCTAAAGGACCAGGTTCTATGGTAAGAAGAACTTACTTAGATGGATTTGGAATTCCAGGACTTGTTGCAGTTCAACAAGATCCTTCTGGGGATGCTTTACAATTAGCTTTAGGTATGGCAAAAGCTACTGGATTAACTAAAGCTGGTGTTATTGAAACAACCTTTAAAGAAGAAACTGAAACTGATTTATTCGGTGAACAAGCTGTTCTTTGTGGAGGACTCACTGAACTTATTAAATCCGGATTTGAAACTTTAGTTGAAGCTGGATACCAACCTGAAATTGCATACTTCGAAACTTGTCACGAAGTTAAACTTATTGTAGATTTAATCTATGAAAGAGGATTTGCTTCAATGTGGAGTGATGTAAGTAACACAGCTGAATATGGTGGATTAACCAGAAGATCTTCTGTTATTGGTGAAGAATCTAAAAAAGCTATGAAAGAAGTTTTAAAACAAATCCAAGATGGTACCTTCAAAAAAGAATTTGCTGATGAATATGCTACTAACTTTGCTAACTTACATGAAATGAGAGCTGCTGAAAACTCAGAGCAAATTGAAGTAGTTGGTACTAGACTTAGAAAAGCTTGTGGATTACAAAAAGATGATTAAATTTTCATCCTTTAACTTATTTTTTTTATTTAGTTTTAATAATTTTCAAAACGACTTTTTTTTTTTTTTTTTTAAACATATCACTATTTTTATATAATTTAAGCTATCTTTAATAAGCATACTCTTTTTAAATTATTTTTACCATTTTTCAAAGTGAATTTTTTTTACTAAGATATGTTAAAACTTACAACTTACAAGTTATAACTTATACCTATATTTCAAGTGTATTTCAATTTTTTAAAACTAATTTTAACTAATTAATTTTAAATATTTTTAAATTAAATTAATAGTAATTAATACTAATTATTATTAGATTTTTTAATCGGTATTTTTAAAGGTAAAAAATTCTAATTTTTATTTTGAGTGAAATTATGGTATTTATAGGAACAGATCATGGAACTACAGGTATTAGTTTTGCAATATCAGATGATGATGGAAACTTACAAGAGGTATTTAAATTATCACGTGAAGATACAAAATCAGGTAAAGTAAGTGCAATTGATGAAATATCTAAACGTTGTAATATAGATGATATAAAACTTATGATAGTAACCTATGCAATGGGTGACGGCATAAACAAAATATTACCATTGGATAAGGTTCAAAACAGAGGTATATTATCAATAGATGGTGCGGGTAAGGTAACAGGTGGTGGAACAAGTGTCTACTCAGAAATTGAACAGTCTAATATTCCTTCACTACTTATACCAGGATTACATAAGGATTCACCATCACTTGATAAATTATTTAATGCAGCATACTCTCATCAGGCAAGTCCAGAAAAGGTATCAATAGTATATAATGCCATAAAAGAGACAGGTTGGCAAAACTTAATTGTTGCAGATTTAAGTTCAAACAGCGTGAATCTTTTAATAGAAGATGGTAAAATCAGAGGGGCTATTGATGCATGTCTTGGGGCAATGGGTTTTGTTCATGGACCTATTGATTTAGAAATGATTAGAGACATTGATGAGGGAAAAATTACAGCAAACGATGCATTTTCTCATGCAGGTGCTGTAAAGATTGCAGGTATTGACACTAAGGTTTCCTATATGAAAGATGAACTACTTGAAATGTATAAAAATAATGATGAGAAGGCACACCTTGCAGTTGATACAATGATAATGACTATTGCTATGGAAATATATGGCCTTATTGGTGTAAGTAATAATGACATTGAGGGTATTGTTCTAACAGGTTCTCTTGGATCTATGAAGGAACCTTTTGACTTTGAAGAAAAGTTAAATAAATATTTAAAAAATAAGTATCCTATAAAAATAATATCATCTGATTCTGGAGCTATTGGAGCAGTTCAAATAGCCTATGATATATACAATGGCCAGAAGGATATTTTAGGAATAGAAGTAGACTATAATTAATTATATATTTGTAATTATACATATACTAATTTAATAAATTACTAGTTTGAGATGATTATATGAATAGATCCTGGAATAATATTGTTTATCCTATACTTATTAATTTAAAACCAAAAAATTTAGTTGAAATAGGCTCAGATACAGGTATTAATACATTACTTATTTTAGACTATTGTGTTAATAATTCTGGACATTTAACTTCTATTGACCCATTTCCATCATTTGACGTAGAGGCGGTATCTAAAAAGTATGATAAACATTTTGATATGGTACTAGATTTATCATTAAATGTTTTAGGATCTATTAAAGATTGTGATTTTATTTTCTTAGATGGTGACCATAATTGGTATACTGTTTATAATGAGCTCAAAACAATTGAAAAAAACTTTAATCAGGAATCTTTTCCATTTATAATTTTCCATGATGTTTCTTGGCCTTATGCTAGACGTGATTTATATTATAATCCTGATGATATACCTAAAGAATTTTTAAACGATTATGCAAAAAAAGGAATCTATCCGGGCAAGGTTAAACTAGTAGATGAAGGGGGATTTAATAGTAACTTATATAATGCTATGTATGATAATATTCCTAAAAATGGTGTTTTAACTGCAATTGAAGATTTTTTAAATGAGACTCATTTAAATTTAACTTTTAAGACAATTAATTCATTCCGTGGTTTAGGATTTTTATTTCCTAAAAATCCCAAAATTGATGAAATGATTGATGATGTGTTTTTAAATAGTGATATAACAGGTGTAATGGAAGAACAGTATACAAAGCAAATCATAGACCTTCAAGATAATTTGTCTAAAAAACAGGCTGAAATTAAAAGTTTAAAATCTAAAAACAAAGAATTGTCTCAAGATAACAGAGAAATTAAAAATAAGTTAGCTGATGAAAAAACTAAATGTGAAAAATTAACAATTGAAAATAATAAATTATCAAAAAAACTAGAAGAATTATTATCTTCTAACAGTTGGAAAATAACAAAAATATTTAGAAGTTTAAAAAAATAATATACAAATTTAATTGTCTTTCATAGTGTATTTGAACAAAAATTTATTGAAAATGAGTAAATATATTAATAAAATGAACAGAATTTAATGCTAATAATTTCTGCCATCAATTAAATAATTTAAAATTAGATTTATTCTTGAACAGAAATAAATGCTATTTTTCCACCTTTAATAACTTTTATACCATCTTCAACTTCTAAAACGGTGTTTAAAAAGTTATCAATTGTAATTACTTTACCAGTGTATTCTTCAGTATTTTTTAATCCGATAAGGACATTTTTACCTTTAAATTGTATGAAATCTTTATTTACTTGGAAATTATTGTTTGCCATAATTTTTTCCTCTATTTTAATTAATTACTTATTTTTTTATTAATTCTTAATTTATATAGTTTATTATTAATTTTAAAATAAGACATTTGGTTAATTATATATATTATTAAGATTAAAAATATCTTTAATTATCTATAAAAAGTTGAGGCATTTATTATGGCAATTAATTTAGCAGAAAGTAATTTGCAAGCTATTTCTAATACTATAGCAATATTAGAAAAACAAGACTCTCCTGATGAGAAGAAATTACAAAAATTAAGAAAAGAAAGAGATATTATTTTAGAAGATTTAAACTTAAAATAATATTTTTTTTATTTATTTTTTTATACTTTTTTTAAGTAAAAATTTATTAATTTACTTATAACATTATTATAGTTTTTTTAAATCAATTACTACTTTAACTTATTTTAAATTAAACAATAGTTTAACAACTATTTTATTGTTTCTGTATTTATTTAGTTATTAAACCTTCTGTTTACAGTTTTTAATCAAATTAAAAATCAAATATCATTTAGCCAATCTTCAGTTGATTTTAAATTTCCTGTTAAATCAAGTGTTAGTGGAGTTAAAGTACTTACTTGTTCTTTTTTAATATAATAACCGTCAGTACCTTCCACATCATCATCAGTTACAGTTCCATCAATCCAATGATATGGTTTGCCACGTGGGTCTTTTCTTGATTCAATATATGGTATAAACATTCTTTCAGTTAGTTTAGCTATTTTTATCTCATCAGATACTGGATTATCTGGAATATTAAGGTTTAGAAGATCCACTCCCTCTGGAAGTCCATTTTTTAAAACATTCTTTGCAATTTTATTTAAGGTTTTAATTGCAAAAGAAAAGTCAAAGTCTACTTTTCCATTTTGAAATTTTATAGCCTGATCATTTACACTTTGTGAAACTGCAATGGTTGGTATTCCATATGATGCTGCTTCCATAGCTGCACCTAATGTACCGGAGGTTGTAAGTTCTGCTTTTCCTAAATTATATCCAATATTAATTCCAGATATTACAAGATCTGGCATATCATCTAAAATTTCATATATTCCAATTATTGCAGAATCAGTTGGTGTACCTGAGACTGCATATCCTACATCACCATTTCTTAATTTTATCTCATCTACTCTAAGTGGTTCAAAAAGAGTTAATGCATGTCCAATTCCGCTTTGCTGCATAGACGGACCAACAATTGTTGTTTTTCCTAAATCTTTTACTGCTTCATTTGCAGCTAAAATACCACTTGATGAGACCCCATCATCATTACATAATAATATATTTTTCATATACATAGTTAATTTAATCTTAATTTTAAGTCTTTTTATTTTAATTTTCTTTTTAAATTAAAATTAAATTAATAGATTATACGAGCTTATTTATCAATAAAACAATTTTAATTTATTTCATAGCCGATAAACTTCCTTTTTTAACTATTTTTTCATTTTAGCTAATATTTATTGTGGATTTAAAACTTTTAAAAAAATAGAAAATTACTTATATTTAAGTAAAATAGATAATAAATTTTATAGAAAAGATATATATTAGGTTTTACAAATCATTAATGTGATATATTAAATTCGAATATGAATTTATTTTAATTGATTATTTTTATTTTATATTATTATTTAAGAATTATATTTTGGGTGAAAGTGTGGAGAAGCCTCAATTAGTAAATTTTATAGCTAAAGTTATGGAAGAGTCAGGTTTTAAAGTTTATAAGAATTTTAAAACTTCTCAAAAAGTAGTGGATATTTATGCTGTCCTTCCAAGTCAAATGGGTGATTTTGGCGTAGTTGTTGCATCTAAAAATTATGATAAACAATGGGAAGTTGGTATGGATATTCTTAAAGAAATGGAAATGGTTGCAAGAAGTCTTCAAGCATCTAAAGTTGCAGTAGTTACTACTTCTACATTCTCTCCACAGGCTATGAATTATGCGTCCCGTAAAAATATTAAGTTAGTAGATAGGGACGGTTTAATGGTTTTAGCTAAAAAATATGCCCAAAAAAATAAAATGAATAAAGAGAATAATGAAAACCAAGATGCTGATTATGGTAATGAGTCTTATGATGACAGTTACTATGAAAATGAGTATTTATCTACTTTTTCAACTTATCCTGGATATGAGGATGATTATGTAGACCAGTATGATGATGCTTATTATGAAAATCTGGCTATGTCTAATTATAATCAGCCAAGTATGTATTCTAGTAGTTATGTGAATAATGCAAGGGCTAATTTACATAGAAGTTCATTTGAACCTATTCAACAAGAAGCTAAATCTAGATTTTCATTTTTAAAACGATCTAAATCTAATTCTAATAATCAAAGAACTAGGCCTATGCCACAAAGGCAGCCAAGTCGTTCTATGGCACCTAGTAGACCTAATTTATCAAACAGGCCTAATCTATCTAACAGGGGCAATAATTTTCAATATGAAAGTAGAGGACATTCAATTAATTGGGTTGCAATTTTTTCTAATCCAATAGTTTTAATTTTACTTGTTGTAATTATATCTTATTTCATTGCTTATGTTCTTGGAGTTTTAGGTGGTGTCAAAAGCGGTGTAATTGGTTTAGTTGAAATGATTGTTGCTTTAGTTTTATCTTATGGATTAGTATTCTTCTTAGAGCGAGACGGTGCAACTGTTTTAATCAAAGGAAGTATTGTATTCTTTGTTTCCTTAGTTGCTCTTATAGGAATAACCTTATTTATATAAGATAACTTTTTTTATTAAATTTTTAATTTTTATTTTTCTTT
>CAYQMW010000022.1:0-21052 GCA_964418715.1 uncultured Methanobrevibacter sp.
TCTAATAACATTACCTTTAAGAGTGTAACCTTTCATTAACTCATCAATAATATATCCATTTTCAACATCTGGATTGTTTTCAACAAGCAATGCTTCATGTTTAAATGGATCAAATTTTTCACCTTCAGTTGGAATTTCTTCAAGACCTTCTTTTGTAAGGACATCGGTGAGTTTTTGATAGATTAATTCTAATCCTTCTCTTAATTCTTTTTCACTATTAGATTTTGTAAGTGCCCTTTCAATATCTTCATAACTGTCTAAAATTTGCTTTATTAAATTTTCATTAGCAAATTTTATAATGTTTTGATTTTGTTTTTCACTTTGTTTTTTGAAATTTTCAAAATCTGCTTGAAGTCTTTGACTGTGGGCTACATACTCACGAAGTTGTTCATCTTTCTTTTCAAGTTCCACTTCCATTTCAGCTAATTTATTTTCGCAATCTTCATCATCTTGAATGTCTGTTTTTTCCTCACTTTCATTATTCTCCTGTGGGGAATCGTTTGTTTCTTCTTCAAGATTCTCATCTTCTTTTTTATTAGCCATATGGTCACCTTTTATATTTAATTATAAGATAACAATATTCATTTTAACAATATTTATTTTATTGTAATTAATCAATATTTCATATTTTTATTTTTTCTTCAATACAATAGTTATAAATTAAAAGAAACTTTATTTAAGTTATTTAATATTTCGGTTTGTAAAAATATGAATATATAGGACATTAGTTTAGAAAATAACTATTGTATTAAAGAATTTTTAAACTAAAATATTAAAGTAACCAAAAGTTATCTTTCTCATTATATCTTTTAGTAACCAAAAGTTATATAAACCTTTCGATATATAGTATATTTGATGAGTCAAAAAGATGAAAATCAAAATATTGAAAATACAAATCAATCTCAAGATGTTGATATGGAAGATATTTTGGATATTATGGGGTCACGTACAAGACGTGAAATTATTAATTTATTAAGAGAAGAGCCTAGGTTCGTTAGTGAAATAACTAATGAATTAAATATAGGTCAAAAGGCTGTTATCGAACATTTAAGAGCAATGGAAGAAGCAGGAATTTTAACTTCATCTTATAAAAAAATAACTCGTGGTAGACCTCGTAAATACTATGATATGCCTAATGACATTACAGTTAATATTACAATTACTCAAAATGTCTTTAATGTTAATATCTCAGATGATAGATTAAATCAAAAACAACTACCTTCTGGAGATGAATGGTCTAAATTATTAAATTTAGAGAAAAAAATAGATCAAGGTCATTATGAAGCAGTTGAAGAATTAAAAAGTCAAATACGCTTATATAATAACCTACTTGAAAGAGCAGAGTATATTTTAGAACGTACTTACAAACAAACAGGTAAGTTTAATCCAGAATAATAATTATTCTATAAACTAATCTAAATATTTAATTTAGATTATTCATTTTCATTCTTTTTTTAAATAGTAAGATTCTTTTTTATAATTTTATATTTCAGTTTAGTTCTTATTTTAAAAGGAAGTTTTTTTTATAAGTATTGGCTTGCAACAATTGCTTGGCCTAATGATACAGAACCGTCTCCGCAACAGGAACCTTTATGCTGTATAAAATTATAACCTGATTTTTCTAAATGGTTTTTAACTGTTAGGGTAATCTCTTCATTATACAATGTTCCGCCCGTTGCACCAATATTTAATATGTCTTTACTTTCTGCAGCTTTTATTGCCATAGTAGATAGACCTTCTGATACGGCCCTTTGTGCAGCTGAAGCTATTTCTCTAATATTTTCACCTTTAAACCTTAAATCAACAACTTCTTTTAAAATATCAGTAGTATTCAGTTGATATAGTCCATCAATTTTTTCAATATTATAGTCTATGTTAATATTTTGGCTTGCACCGAATGCTGCTGCTTCAAGTTTCATTGCAGCTTCACCTTCATAAGTTCTGCTACCACATATTCCAAGTGCACAGGATACAGAGTCAAGAACCCTACCAGTACTTGATGAAATGCCAACATTCAAATTGGAATTTAACTGTTTTAAAATAAGGTCTATTTCACTTTCACCATATTTGAAGTAGTTGGAATAGTTTTCTTTCATTAACTTGGAGATTTCCTCATCACTATATTTTTTACCGTAACTGTCTTCATTTAACAGTATTGACATTAACATACGTGAAGGATATTTTGTACATAAATCTCCACCAGGCATTCTTTGAGGAGAAAGGCAAGCGAGTCTCTCAAAGTTTTTAACATCAGTATATAATATTTCTCCGCCCCATGCAGTTTTATCACTACCATAACCTACACCATCAGCTGCAATAAATACAAGTTCATTTAAATCATTATCATTTAATAGATTAATTCCATGGGCATGATGATGCTGAACTGGAATAAGATCTACATTATAATACTGACTATATTCTTTTGCAAGTTTTGTTGTATGAAACTGTGGATGCATATCACATGCAATTAAATCAAAGGTTTTGGTTTTAGTAATTTCTCTCATATGTTCAATTGCATCTTTTAAAAATTCATAGGTTTTATATTTATTTGTATTTCCAATATGCTGTGAGAGGTAAGCCATACCATGATTTAATATGGTAAATGTTACATCAAGTTCAGGTCCAAGAGCTAGGATATTACTATCTTTAATATTTTCATTTAAATCTAATATTGACTTGCTTATAGCATATGGTTCTGGAGTATATCCTCTTGAGCGACGGATAAATGAAAGTTCATTATTTCTATATTTTACAACAGAATCATCACATCTATTGATAATCCGTCTGTTGTGAACTATTGCATAGTCATAAATACCTTCAAGGTCATTTAAAATACTTTCATTATCAATCATCATAGGCTCTCCTGGTACATTAGCAGAGGTCATAACGTATGCAGGATCTCCATTAATCTTTTCATTTTCAATAAAAAGTAAATGATGTAATGGTGCATAAGGTAACATTACACCAATTGTATGTAACATAGGTGCAACTGAATCGGTTAGGAAATAATCTTTATTCTTTTTTAAAACAACAATAGGTCTTTGTCTTGATTTAAGAGTTTCCTCTTCAAAAGGACTAATTTCGGCATATGTTTTCACTGTATCTATATCTGGACTCATTACTGCAAATGCTTGTGAAGGTCTGTTTAGACGTTTTCTTAAGTTCAATACCACATCTTCATCTGTAACTTTACAAACGAGGTGTGTTCCTCCAATACCTTTAAGGGCAATAATATTACCTTCTTCAAGAAGTTTTACAGCTTCCCTTAAAATATCATTACATTCTATTGGATTTTTGTCCTTATCATATAATTTAAGTGAAGGCCCACAATCCTCACAGCACATTGCTTCTGCATGATAACGTCTGTCAAGTGGATTAGTATATTCCTTGCTACATTCATCACATAATGGAAAATCATCCATGCTTGTTTTATCTCTATCATATGGCACTGATTCAATTACAGTAAATCTTGGACCACAGTCACAACATGCATTAAAAGGGTATTTGTATCTTCTATTAGTTGAATCGGTAATTTCACTAAGACATTTATCACATATTCCAACATCTGGCGGAATAACACTAGTACCGTCATAGTTATCTTCACTTTCAAGTATTATAAAATCTCTATTATGAGGATTATCAATTTCAGTATTTTCACATTCCCTGTAACTATCGATTTTAGCTATTGGAGGAAGTTCACTAAATAATGTATCTTTAAATTTAGATACTTCACTTTCATCTCCTTCTAATATTATTTCTACAATATTTCCAAGGTTACGAATACTACCATTTAAATTTAAATTGTTAGCTATTCTATATACGGTCGGTCTAAAACCTACTCCTTGAACTATTCCAGAAACTAAAATCTTACGTCTAATCATTTTACCCCAAGTAGAATGAAATTTATTTTTTTTAAATTCTAATATAAGAATTACATATTATTAAATTACACTATAAATCAAATAGTTTTTAATTATAAATTTATAATTTAGATAAAATATCTATAATTTAAATCATTTTTTATAGTAATAATTATTTAAATATATAATATAATTTATTAATAATATTATTAAATTAAATTATTATATATAATATATTATATTTAGAAATTTTTTAAAATCATTGAAGAAATTAAATTATCATATTTTTAATTTTTTTATCTAGGATTGTTGGCTATGAAAAAGACTTTAAATGATCTTGTCAGTGGAAAAATCACTATTGAAGAGTGTGAGCGAAGGATTAAAGCAGATAATATTCTAGAAGTTAGTGGTCTTGCTAAATTAGATATTAATCGTAAAACTCGTACAGGTTTTCCAGAAGCTATACTTGCTGATACTAAGGATTATGATGATTTAGTTGAAATATTGAAAGCACATTATAAAAATCACAGTATTAAAGAAAACTTATTAATCACCCGTCTTGACAGTGAAACTTACCTAAGATTAGTTGAAGATATTTCATTTTTCAATGACAAATATAATTTAGAATATAATAAAAAAGCAAGAATATTAGTTATTTCAAATAGGGATTATTCAAAAGATACAAATCAGTTTAATTCTAAAGTAGGAATTATTACAGCAGGCACATCTGATATACCTGTCGCTGAAGAGGCAAAAGTTATATTGGAGGAAAGTGGTGTTGAAGTTTTAAGTTCCTATGATGTTGGAATTGCAGGTATTCACAGACTATTTCCTCAAATTGCACATATGATAGAAGAAGATGTTAAAATATTAATTATATGTGCAGGTATGGAAGGAGCATTACCTTCTGTAATTGCTGGTTTAGTTGATGTTCCAATTATCGCTGTACCTACTTCTATTGGTTATGGTGTAGGTGAAGGTGGAAAAGCAGCATTAAATTCTATGTTACAGTCATGTGCACCGGGTATATCTGTTGTAAATATTGATAATGGTTTTGGTGCAGCTGTATATGCTATTACAATACTAAAAACATTTCAAGAAGAATAATTTTTTATTTTTTTAGATTTTTTAAATAAACTAATTAATTTTTTATTTATATTTTTTTTTATAGATTTTTTATAAATTACTAATTTTTTTTAATTTTTTTGTAGAATTTTTTTATTTTAATTAAAAATATTATCTTTTTATTTATTTGTTTATTTGCATTATTTTTAGTTTATTTGACTTGCTAGTAGTTCTATTTCTTATAAATTAAATTCTAAGTATTTATTTCTTATAAAATAACTGTATATTATAGAGTTTAATAAATAAATTCTTATAGTAATATTTAAGTATAAGTTATAATATTAATTATATTATAATTTTTTTTCAAATTCATATTATATGAGGACATTTATGATATTCGAGGAATTTGATCCAGAAGTCCATGATTTACATCAAGTAGCAGAATTGGTTTTTGATGTTGATTTAAGGATTTTGAGACGTGTATTTAAAAGTAAAGATAATGCAGTTTCAGCTATTGAGAAAAAACTAATGGCTGAGTATTCATTCCTTGAAAATAGTCCTGATTTTGATTTGTATGTTATTTTTAATAAAGAAGACTCTTCTAAATTACTTGGAATAATCCTTGTTTCTAGGGGCAAAAATATTAATTTTACAAAAGAAGTCTTGTTTTTATTTAAAAAGCTTGATTTTATGACTGCTGTACGTTTTGCTATGGTGAAATATATTGATAAGAGAACCTTATCTAAGGTTAATGAAGATGATTTATATCTTGCAGAAATTGCAACTAAAACTTCTGAAAGATGTAAAGGTGTAGGTCGTGCAATTATCCAGCATGTTTTAAAAAGAGCAAAAGAATTGGGCTTTAAACGTGTTGTATTAGATGTTGATTTAAAAAATAAAAAAGCATTAAAATTATATGAGTCATTGGGTTTTAAAGTTTTCGATAAAAAGAAATTCCAATATGGGTCCCATATGAAAAAAACATATAATATGGAATATACAATTAAATAAACTTATTTTTAAAGTCTCTTAAAGAATAAGGGTATATATTAAATTAATTTATTTTTAACTCTCTTAAAAAATAGAATAATCTATTAAATAAACTTATTTTTAAAATTTATAAAAAAAGAAAATAAAAATCAAAGATAAAATTCTCTAATTTTTAATGTCTACGTTTTTCAAATTCTTCTAAAATTTCATCGAATTTGACATTTTTATAGACAAGTAAAAGTAAAGTGTGGAATATTAAATCACTTGCTTCCCAAACAATCTCTTCATTGTTTTTTGAAGCAATAATGAATTCACCACATTCTTCAGCAACTTTTTCTAAAATTTTATCTTCAGCTTTTTTAGAACTGTCTTGCATAATATTGGAAGTATAAGAATCAATAGGGTTATCTCTTCTTGATTCAAGAGTTTCATATACTTCTCTTAAGATTTTATCATCCATATATTAGGCCTCTAATTAATTTTTTTACCTACAATTTTTTTATCTTTACTTTGTTTAATACTTTCTGTAATAGCAATTAGGGGATGTTGGTC
Source organism: uncultured Methanobrevibacter sp. (assembly GCA_964418715.1). Lineage (GTDB taxonomy): Archaea > Methanobacteriota > Methanobacteria > Methanobacteriales > Methanobacteriaceae > Methanarmilla. The sequence continues at coordinate 6,468 of CAYQMW010000022.1, forward strand.
GTCATCTATAATGTAAATATCATTAAGTGTTTGGATTCCACTTTTATCAGCAGTTCGCTCAACACCTAATTTAATTTCTTTATTAAGTTCTATTACATAGGAGTCAATATCTTTACAGCCTAATTTTACAGATGCTACTGCTCTGTGATGACCATCAATTAAAATCCAACGTTCACCAGTATGGACTACAATTGCAGGTTCTGCTAATCCTCTTTTAAGTTCATACATTCTTCCATCTAATTCATCAGCATAGATTCTATCTTGTGTAGGTCTGATTTTTTCAACTGGAACTTTCATTTGAACTATTTTTGCATCAACATCATACAATTGTTCTAAAGTATCTTTAAAAGAATTTACTTTATTTGGTGTGGATCTTTCAATATGTGATCTGACAATATCAGTGTTAGTTAAAAATCCACTTAATTTACCCTCTTGATTAATTACGGGCATACGTGAAATTCCTTGTCTAAACATTACTCTTGATGCATCATTTAATGCCATATCCTCTTTTGCAATAACTACATCTTTAGACATGATTTCATTAATGGTTTCACTCCAATCTTTAAGAAGTAAATCGAAGGTAGTTATAATTCCAACAATATATCCGTCTTCATTTACTACTGGAAAACCATCGTGTCCAGTATCTTTCATAGTTTGTATAACATCTGAACATTTAGTATCTGCTTTTACACTAATAACTTTACTTGTCATGTAATCTTTAACTAATGCTTTTTTTGACATTAAACAAACCTCCACTTATTCATCTATTAAATCTTTTAATATTTTTACAGTTTCACCAGGATCAGCTTTACCTCTTGTAAGTCTCATTACCTGACCAACTAAGAAGTTAATGGAATTTTTCTGACCTTCTTTATAATCATTAACTGCTTTTGGATTTTCATCAATCGCTTGTTTTGCAGCTTCTAAGACAGCATCTTCTTCAACAATACCGATTAAACCTAATTCTTCACCAATTTCTTTAGGTGATTTATCATTATTAGGCATCTTCTCTACAATTCTCTGACCTGCTTTTGTTGTTATTTCATTATTTTGAAGTAAGTTTATAATTTCAATAATATCATCAGTAGAAATTCCACTTTCTGCAAAATCAAATTTATTATATGTTAAAACTCTTTTAAGTTCATCTTTCATCCAGTAACCTGCAAATATAGGATCAACTTCCTTAGCCACTACTTCATATGCATCTGCTAAATCAAGTTCTGAGGTTAAAGTTATTGCAGTTTCCTCGTCAAGATTGTATTCTTCCATAAATCTTTTTGCTTTATTATGTGGAGCTTCTGGCATAGTTTCAGAGATTTCTGTAATTTGGTCATCATAGATTTCCATAGGAGGTAAATCTGGGTCTGGTATAAACCTATAATCGTCAGCATTTTCTTTGGATCTCATGGAAACAGTAATCATTTGTGATTCAAGATAAGCTCTGGTTTCTTGTTTAATTTCCATACCTCTTTTCATAAGATTTTTTTGTCTTATTACTTCGAATTTCAATGCTTTAAATGCACCTTTAATAGAGTTGATGTTTTTCATTTCTACTCTGTTTCCACCTTCAATGGAAATATTTACATCAGCTCTCATAGTACCTTCACCACGAGCTCCGCCACTATACTCTAAAACTCTAATTAATTGATTTAAAAAATTACGAGCTTCTTCTGGAGAGTGTATATCTGGTTCTGTAACAATTTCAATTAAAGGAATTCCTGAACGATTAAAATCAACAATACCTTTATCCGGTTTATATTGACCAGGATCTTCTTCCATATGTATTTCTCTTATTCTTATACCATTTAATTCTCCTTCATATCCAATTGGAATAGAAGTTCTCTGATAACCTGATGGTAAATCAGGATAATCGTAATGTTTCCTCATGAAATAAGCAATACCTTTTTCAATTTTACAGTTTAACATTAATGAAATCATTAATGCATTTTCTAAAGCTTTTTCATTTGTTGGAAATGGTTTAGCTCCAGGTTGGTTTAAGCACACTGGACAAATATTAGTGTTTGCAGGTGCTTCTTTATAATTGGTTGGACAATTACAGAATAATTTTGATTCAGTTTCAAGTTGTACGTGAATTTCAAGTCCACATTTCATTTTTATAATAATAATTCCTCCAAAACATTTGGATTTACATAAATAATTTTTTTATAAATTTGAATTTTGAAGATTTCATTTCTTCATATTGTAATTAATTTTTATTTTATTTTATTAATAAATATTTCTTAAACTTTTAAAATTAGTATATTTTATTATTTTTAAAAAAATATAAGTTTAAAAATAAATTAAAATCTAAAATATTAATATTTTAATAATATTTGTTTTTTAATGAATAATTAATATATCTTTCAATATATTTATCTAATTTTTCATCATATTGGCTCATTTTAGGACCTAATTTACTAGTATCTGTAAATGTTCCTTGAAGATGTCTCCCTGCCCATTTAACTTCCTCTTCAACTCTTTTTCCATATTTTGTTGCAAACATTTTAAAAAGAGGAAATTTGGTTATACCATTGGCTCCACTTAATATTAAAATACCAATATTTGCTAAATTATCTATCCATGTTCCACATATAATTTCAATTTTCGGGAAATGAAGTCTTATGGTAGATACTACCTCGCTGTAATAAAGTGATGCAGGTTGGGAAGAGTTTGAAAAAATAGTTTCCTTATGTGGATTTAAGGAATAAAAGATAACTCTATCAATTTTATGATCTTTAATATACTGGATTAAATAATCTATATCTTCAAGACTCTCTCCAAGGCCTAAAATAATGGTTATTGCATTTTTAAAATTTAGACTTTTAGAAGTATCTAACATTTCACTAATATCTTCTAGGGATTTACTTGGACATAATTTATTATGAAGTACTGGATTTGCTGTTTCAACAGCACCGGTTATTCCAGTAATTTCTGAGTCAAATATATCTAATTCATTAGTAATTCCCGTATTAAGCCAGACACTTTGACCTGTAATATCTTTAATCTTTAAAGCAATATCTTTAATTTCATCTACTCTAAAGCTTTCATATCCTCCAGATAAAAATTCAATATTCCAGTCTAATCTTTTACACATTTCAGCTTCAGCTAATATATTCGGAATTCTTCTTTTAGCTTTTGATGGATCTTGGATTTTTTCTTTTTGTGTGCTCATATAACAAAATGCACAATCTCCTTTATCACAATACCAAGATAAAAATATTGCTCTTTCAAGACTAATAGTCCTTGGATGATTTTTTAGAGTTAAATCATTAGCTTTTTTAATTAAGTCTAGTAGATTTGACCTATCCATTTCATTTTCTTTTGATGTCATATTACTCAGATTTCTTTTAAATTTATCTTTAATTATAATTTAAAATTTTTTAAAATTATTTAAAATAATTTATAATAATAATTTAATATTTAATTTATTTTTATTATTTTAAATTTTTTTTTAAATATTTTTTTAGATTTTTTTTATTTTTGCAATCTTTATTTTTCTTAAGATTTTTAAAAAAAATTCCATTAAAAATTTTATTCTTTGTTTTTGATAATTTAATTGTATATTATTGTATTTAGTTAAATATCCATTGATTAACTTTGTATTTTAAATTAATAAAATATTATCAATTATCAAAGTTTTTTATTTAATTTAAATTTTTTAAAAATTCACTTTCTAAAGATTTATATATGATTATATTCTAACTATTATAGTTGTTAATTATAGTAATATTTTTGGTTTTTATCTAAATTTCTATTATTTAACAAAACCTTTATATACTATGTAATCATAAATTATTATGTCTTTGAAGTTTTGTAATTTACATCGTTTTGATGTACGGTTATATTACTTGGTTGAGATGGGTTTTTTATATGCCATCGTAGCTCAGTAGGTAGAGCGTTCGGCTGTTAACCGATTGGTCACAGGTTCGAGCCCTGTCGATGGCGCTTTTGGGCCCATAGCTTAGCCAGGTAGAGCGTCCGGCTCATAACCGGAAGGTCATGGGTTCGAACCCCATTGGGCCCATGTTAAATAAACTTTATTTGTATTGTATGCTCCGGTGGTGTAGTCCGGCCAATCATTTCGGCCTTTCGAGCCGAAGACTCGGGTTCGAATCCCGGCCGGAGCATTTTTAATAATTGTTAAGATTTTTAATGGTTTCTTTGTATCCTTTGTTTTCATAAGCGGGGGTGCCCGAGAGGCCAAAGGGGACAGGCTTAGGACCTGTTGACGCAGGTCTACCAGGGTTCGAATCCCTGCTCCCGCATAATCTGCTTAAAATATTAATATTTTTCACATGCCGGGGTAGGGTAGGTGGTCATCCTATGGGACTGTGGATCCTGTGACTCGGGTTCGAATCTCGGCCCCGGCCCCATGATTAAACTTATTTTAAATATTTTTATGAATTTATTAAATTTAAAGTAGATTTACCTTTTTTTATTATTTAAGTATAAAATCTAATCTATTCTTATCAGTATTTTATTTTAAAAAACTCATTTTTTAATAAATAGATTTATAAGATTTAAAAAATTAAATTAATAATTAATTACTTATTTACTATATTACTTTTAATTAAATCAATAAATTAAAATGGTAATATTATGCCTAAGAAAGGTTCAGCTGAAGAAAGAGATTTAGTACATAAATTATGGGATAGAAATTTTGCTGCTATGAGGGCACCTGCTTCTGGTGGCGCAACTAAAAGACCACTTCCAGATGTAGTTGCAGGAAATGGTAAGATATATCTCGCAATTGAAGTGAAAACAACTATAAAGGATAAACTTTACATTGACTATCCTCAAATTGATGCCCTTGTGGAATTTTGTGAAATTTTCGGTGCAACACCCTATTTAGGTGTTAAATTTAAATATACAAAATGGCTGTTTTTAGCACCTGATAATATTGAAAGAACAAAGCAGAATAATTATAAAGTTGAAAAAAATTATGCATTAGAGCATGGTTTGGAAATTGATGAGATAACTGGTTTGGACAGGCAAGTTAAATTTGAGTAATATTTCTTTATAATTATCTTTTTTATTTTATAAATAAGTATATACTTAATTGACGCTTCTTATTTTTAAAACAAACTCTAAAATTTAATTTAGATTTTATTTGTTTAATCCAAACATTTAAATATTATTTATAATATAATATTTTATGTTGTCAGATATCTTTGACAATTTTCATTGTTTGGGGTTATAGTGTAACCTGGCATCATCTGGGACTCCAGTTGTCTTTGAAGAAAATTAACGCGTAGTCTGACAGTATAAATTGATACTATATGATGATCAATTGGAGTACTGAGACAAGAGAAATCCCAGGATCGGGGTTCAAATCCCTGTGACCCCACTTTTTAATAAACTTTTTTTTAGAAATTTTTTAATATATTTTAAATTAACAAGCTTATTTTATCTAAATTTTATAGATGATTTAGAGATTTTATAAAATTTAAAAAATAGTAATTTAGAATATTATCAATCCTTTGGATTCAATCAAAAATTCTCTATTCTATTAATCAATTTATATAAACAATATTTAAAAAAAGAGTTTTTATTAAATTATAGTATATGATTCAATAATTTAATAATTAATAATATAATAATCAATAATTAATATAGTCCATTAAATAATAATGGACCTATTCAAATTTCTTTTCTGTACTCTTAAGAGCTTCTCTTTTTACAAGTATGGAAATCTTTTCTCCTTTTGTTAAAAGGTCATCTTGTTTTGGAATTTCAAGTTTTCCATTTTCATATCTTGCAATAATGATATAATCATCATCTGGTGAAACTTCATATATTTGTTTACCAATTACCTTATTGTTGGTAACTATCATATCTAAAATCTCAGCATCACCTTGACCGAATGCAGTTAAATCTGCAACATGTGGCCTTGTAATAACTTTTTCCAAATATCCTGCTGCAGTTCTCTCTGGGTTAATTACCTCGTCAATTCCTACTTTTCTAAATGCCTCTTCGTGATCTGGATTACTTACACGTGCAATAACTTTAGGAATTCCATATTCTCTTACAAGAATACAGCTTAATAAATTTGTTTCATCATTACCTGTTGTTGCAACAAAGAAATCTGCATCTTGAATATTTGCTTCTTCTAATGTTTTAATATCAGTACCGCTACCACATATAACTAATGCATCTAATTCTACTGATGCATTATTAGCCATTACTTCATTATTTTCTAAAAGTGTAATATCATATCCGTCATCTATAAGTAAAGATGCTAATGAAAGACCTACACGTCCTCCTCCCATAATAATTACATACATTTTAACACCTTAATAAAATAAATTTTATAAATTTTATAAAAAAATTTTAATTATATTATAAGGTTATTATTATTTTATATTTATAAAATTTTTGAGTTTTTGAAAATTAGTTTGGTTTTGAAAATTTGAATTTTTTAAATATTTTTTTTATTATATTTTGTAATTAAGTTTTCTTATAAATTTTCAATTTATTTTCCAATTACCTTTTTTATTTTATTTTTCTGAGATTTGTTTGGTTTTAAATATTCTAAGAAACCTCTTATTAAAACAAGAACAGGTATTATTTCGAGTCTTCCAAGCCACATATCAATAATCATGGTAATTTTTACACTTGCAGGCATAGTTACATTTGTCATTCCAGAACTTAATCCATTATTACTTACAGCAGAGATTAAATCAAATAAGCTGTAATATCCATCATATCCATGGGCAATAAGTATTATCCAACTTACAAATATTAAAAAGAGAAACATAATAATATAAGAGCTTGCTTCTTTCATTGCTCTATCTGAAATATCTTTGTTTTCTATTTTTAATTTCATTACTCTTCCCTCAGGGGATAGTATTTCTAAAATGTTCTTTTTAATTCCTTTAAGAACTGTAACAGGGCGTATGATTTTAATACCTCCTACAGTGGACCCACTTGAACCTCCTATTGCCATAAGGGTCATTAGAATAATGATTACAACATTATCCATGCCCATCATTACACTTGGATCTATACAATTTGCACCTGTAGAGGTAATTGCAGATATTATAGTAAATAATAGTTCAATAGATATAAAATTAGTTAAAAAGTAGATAAATAAGGCACTTGCAACTATTATGAATATAATTGCTCGAAATTGCACATCTCTAAAGACAGTTTTTCCTTTACTTTTAATTAATCTATAGTGCACAGGAAAACTTACAGCACCTATTAACATTAACATCATACTAATGATGTAAACTATATTATTATGGTAAAAACCAATATTTTGGTTTTTAATACTCATTCCGCCTGTACATATCATAGAAAAACATAGGTTTACAGCATCAAATGGGTGTAATCCTGCAATAATATATAGAACAATTCCAATCATTGTATAAATAACATATATTTCAATTGTTTTGTTCATTGTATTTACAATACTTGGTTTAATACGTTCATCTCTTGCTTCAGATTTATAAAGTCTTGCTGCAGCAGTACCTGGCCTTATAAGAATACCTATTCCTATAATTACAATTCCAAGTCCTCCTAACCATCCTTCAAAACTTCTTAAAAATAGTATTGATCTGGGGAGTGTTTCCACATTACTAAATAATGTTAATGCAGTTCCAGTCCATGTAGACATATTTTCAAAGATTCCATCTAAAATAGGTAATTGTAATATTATTCTCATAGCTATAGCGCCAAGAAAACTTGCCCATAACCATGCAAGTGATGATACAACCATACCATGTTTAAGATTTATATTTGAATTTTTTGGTTTTATCTGAAATAATAAGGTTCCAAGTAAAAAAGAAATCCCACTACTTGCTATAAAACCAGGAATACAATAAAATTCTTGATAAAGAATTGCTACAATTATTGGAACTAAAAAGGCAACACCTGCACCTTGCATTACACGTCCGAGGTAATGTCCCATAACTTTAACATCATTAGTATTGACATATTTCATTAGATAAAATATAATTTTTTTAATTTTATATAGTTTTGTATAAAACTTATAGTCAATAAAAATAGAAAAAACTTATTTATCTATTATTTGAAAGGTTTTTTATTTTTAATCATATAAGTTTCTTTTAGTCTTTTTTTAGTTTTTAATCAATATTTCAACTTTTGGTCTTTTTTCTTCGTTTTCTATCTATTCTTATTAAATCATAAAGACCATAGAAACTTACAAGTATAGGTATAATCTCAAGTCTTCCTACCCACATATCAAAAATCAATACAAGTTTTACTAAATATGGTAAGGTAGGATTTGTAAAACTTGAACTTAATCCGTTATTACTTATTGCAGATGCAACATCAAATAATGTATTAAAATCACTAAATCCATGTCCAATTAAAACAATCCAACTTAAAAACAAAATAACTAAATAAAGTATAATATATGAACCTGCTTCTCGTGTATCCTTATCTGTAATCTCTTTTCCTTCAATTTTTAAGGAAAATTTTCTTCCTTCTGGAGATAAAATTCCTTCTACAGTTCTTTTAAGTGATTTGGCTACTGTTAAAACCCTTATAATCTTTACACCACCTACAGTAGATCCGCTAGAACCTCCTATGATCATGAGTAGTAATATGATTAAAATGTCTGTTCTTGCCCAACTCATCATAACATTAGGTTGTACGGTATTTGCACCGGTTGTAGTGATTGTTGAGATTAATGTAAATAAAAGATCTATATTAAAAATTCTAGTTAAACCGAAAATCACAAGTGAACTTATTACAATTAAAAGAATCATTGTTCTAAATTGTACATCTCTAATTAATGATTTTCCTCTTGTAAAATATAGTTTGTAATGAACTGGGAAACTTATAGAACCTATTATCATTATAAGCATACTGATAATATAAATTATATTGTTATGGTAAAAACCAATATTCTGGTTTTTAATACTCATTCCTCCAGTACATATCATAGAAAAACACAGATTTACAGAATCAAATAAAGGCATTCCTGCAAGTAAATATAAAACGATTCCAAAAACTGTATATATTAAATAAATTTCAATGGTTTTATTCATTGTATTTACAATACTTGGTTTTATACGTTCTTCTCTTGCTTCAGACTTGTAAAGTTTACTTGCTGCAGTACCTGACCTTATAAGAATTCCAATAGCAATAATCACAATTCCAAGTCCTCCTAACCATCCTTCAAAACTTCTTAAAAATAGTATGGATTTAGGAAGAGCTTCTACATTAGTAAATAAACTCAATCCTGTACCTGTCCACATTGACATGTTTTCAAATAATCCGTCAATAATTGGAAGCTTTAAGACTATAAACATTAAAAGACTACCTAAAATACTTGCCCATAACCATGCAAGTGAAGAAATTATCATCCCATGTTTTAATCTCATATGTGAAGAATTGATAGGGATTTTATTAAAAATAGTTCCAAGTATTAGAGAAAATCCGCTAACTAGTACAAATCCAAGAATGCAGTTTAACTCATTATAGATTATTGCAACTATTATGGGCACTAAAAAAGCAACACCTGTTGCCTGCATTACTTTTCCAAGGTAATGCATAATGATTTTACAGTCATAAAGTTTGATATATTTCATTAAATAGATGTTCTTATTTTTTAATTTTATATAGTTTTGTATAAAATGGGGATATGTTTTTTAAAATAAGTTTTATTTTCATTGTTTTATTAAAAAAATAGATTAATTTTATGTTTCATTCAAGTTGGTCGAATATTATAAAAATTTTTTACCTTCATTCAGGAATTCTTCAGCATTGTTAATAGTCCATCTATTTCAGACAAGTACAATTCCTTCCTCAAGTACATTAGACAAAAGGAATAACTTTGTGTGGTGTTGAATCTTTTTACTGGCATAATATGGACTGAAATTAATTCCTGTTTTTCAAGAACAATATCTCCAACAAGGTCTGTGATGATGGGATCAATTTCTTCCCAAAAATCAGATACTATAAGAATATCAATGTCTGAATCTTCAGTGTCCTCTTTTCGTGCTACTGAACCAAATAATATGATTTTAACAATTTTATCTGAATTTATTGCCTCTGCAAACTCACGAGCAATCTCAATCCTATTATTCATTTATAATCACAAATGATTATTTAACTAATAATTATATATTCACTCTATCAATAATAAATATTTCTAGGGCTGTGAATTTTTTTAATTAGCTTAGACTTTATTTGATTTATTTTTATTTTCTTAGTTTATAAAAGATATTGTTCTTCTTGAAATTGTGGTTGAAGGTAAATTGGGAAGGGCTAATAATAAATGTGGGATTATATTTACTTTTGAATTATATTTTGATATAGTTAAAATTTGGTGGAATTACTTAAATGAAATTAGTGGAATTACTTAAATGATGGTATGGATTATATTAAAATTATGTTGGTGAAGAGTTAAAGGATATATTTAAATGTATGGCGTCTGTTTTAATTTGTGTCATTGAAATATTTTTTATTCTAAACATAAAAATAATTAAATCTACAATTGTCAATATTTTGACAATTATAGGCTCTTTTTTTAAATATTTAATTTTTAGATTTTGATTTTTTTAATTCTTCAACCTTATTAAAGAAATCAAGTTCTCCTACTCTTTTAATTGTATGGGCAAGTCTTTCTTTTTGAGGTTTAATACTTAATTCATTGTAGGTATCAAATACAGCATCAAAAGTTTCATAAATTTCTTCTTTGGTTTTAACACGTATTTCACGACCTATTATAGTTTCCCTTCCACCTTTTCCTCCGATGAATAGGGAATATCCTTCATATTTTGCTTTTTTAGCATCGTTAGGACATGCTTTAATACATTTTCCACAACTTACACAAATCCCATAATTGGTTATGGAGGTTTCGCCTCTAACTTCAATTGCATCAACTTTACAAACGTCCTGGCATCTTCCACAACCATTACAATTGTCTTTAGTTTCAGGAGTTTTAATACCGTTAATACCAAAGTCAGTTGTAGTCACTGCTAAACATCTATTCGGACAACCGGTTATTCCCATTTTGAATTTATAATTTGCGGGTTTTTCAGCATACATCTCTTCAATATCTGCAGCTAGTTCATTAGTATCTATTAAACCTAAATTACAATGGCTAGATCCTGGACAGGCCATAATTGATCTAAATAATGGGCCTTCAGTACCATTAATTAATATATCACTGTCTTTAAATTCACTGATAATGTCTTCAGCATCAGAATAATCAATTTCTTGAATTTCTACTTCTTCACGGGAGGTTAATTTAATTTTAGCATTATATTTATCAGCAATTTCAACAACTTTTGTCAATATTTTAGGATCATAATATCCTCCTATTGTTGTTCTAAATCTAAGGTAAACTTGATTGTTGCTTGCTGAACCAAGACCTGCATGTTTCCAGATATAATAGTATGAGTTTTTCTCTCCGTTTTCTTTTCTTCTTTCAACTTCTTTTTCAAAACGTTTATTTTTAAAGTTTCTCATAAAGTCAATTTCATCAATTTTAACATCAGAATTTAAATCAAAGTATTTTTCAATAATTTTACCTTTTTCGCTTCTTATTATAATTGTAGAAAATCCTTCTGGTGAACCTTTATCTCCAAAACTAATGTCTGCTAATTCGGCATCGAAATCTCTACACATTAAACAGCCTGCAGACGCATTAATCTCGTTAAGTCCTATTGGATAGTCTTCATCTTCAGTTGAAACAATGAAATTTTTACCTTTCACATCACATTTTACAACATCATCTATTGGAATATTAAGGTCATTTACTTTACCGACTAACTCAGAATATTCAAATTTTTCAGTACAGAATAATCCTAAAATATATTCGATTTTAGGTAATTTGGCAGGTTTTCCATTTTTTCCTCTTTCAGCTTCGTGTTTTGATATAAATGGGTGGTACTGAATATTTCTTAAACCTGCAACTTGACAAGGAAGACCAACAACAGCAATCTTTTCAAGACCCATTTTACCAGCATCACGGATAGCTTCAAGGGAGGATATGGCATATTTACTTTTTGAGGTGTCTGTGTTTTTATTAAAATCAAAAAGTCCCTCACTTGATGTTACAATTACACTAACAGGTTTCCAATGATTAGCTCCAATTACCACGGCACCATCAATTTCTCCATCATCTAAAAGGTTTTGTAAGAATTTAGTTACAACTCCTCCTGATTGGCCACTAATATCTGATTTAGCATAATAATATTCTTCAAGATTATCTAATCTATTTCTTACATCATAGCTACCTGTTTGTTGTCTTGGACATACTTCAGCACACATTCCATGTCCTTTACGTAAACATTCGTCTTGTATAAATGGTTTTTCTTTGAATTTTACTAGATTATTTGGACATACTACACTACATGTTCCACATTTAGCGCATATATTGCTATCAACAATTTCATTTTTTAATTTCCATTCATAATCAGATGAAACTTTTTCATTAAGAGGTGTTAAATCATTTAATATGGTATTTATTATTTCTTTTGTAATTTCACCAGTTTCAGATAGTAATTTAGCAAAATCCCAAATTTTTAATTTTAAATTTACAATATCTGCATCTTGATTATCTTTTAAATAATCATCAAGACATTTATTTATTAATTTTTCATCCTCACGACTTAACATAATATGCTCCTTAAAATTAATTATTTTAATCTTTATTGTTCTTTATACATATAAAGTTCTATATTATATAGTTAGATTATTATTTTTTTCATCTATTTTTTAGTTCTAAATATAATTTAGGGTAAATAGAAATCTTAAAAGGATTTTATATTTAAAGGATATTTTAATAAAAACATTTTTTTTATTTTAAAAAAAGGGGATTTTGATTAAAATTATATTTTTATATTTTTGTCTTATTCTTTTCAATTTTAAATAAATATTTATATAAATTACATATAAAAATAAATATAATTTTAAAATTTTAAACTTAATAAATCGTAATAGTTTGGTTGAATTTAGGGGTTTTTAATTAAATTTATTTAAAAATATTTATTTATTAATGAAATAAGTTTCGATATGGATTTAACTTATTTAATTTTATTTTAATATTTATTTAATTTTAGAAAAATTTAATTTAAATGATTAAAACTCTTATTTAAATAAAATAGGTTTTATAATGAAGCATAAGTCTTTAATATTTTTGATTTTTGGATTAATAATAATGGCTGTAATGTTGTACTTTATTGGTATAGATAAAGTCATATATGCATTTAAATATGCTAATGTTTATTATGTTTTACTTGCGGTTTTAATTGAATTTGGTGTTTATGGATTGTTTACACTCAGATGGCAGATAATCAATAAATCTGTTGGTATTAATGCAAGTTTTAAGAAAATTTTCCCAATGGTCATGTTGTCCTTAGCAGTAAACAATATTACTCCTAGTGGTCGTGGTGGGGGAGAACCTGTTAGGGCTTATGTTTTAACAAAAGAAACAGGTATTCCTTTTGAAGAAACTTTTGCAACTGTTATTCTAGATAGGGCAATGGACACATTACCATTTATTATACTAGCACTTTTAACAGTTGTTGGTTTTATGTTGGATCCAAATATGAGTTTTACGGTTCTTGCACTTTCATCTGTAGCTGTTATTGTTGTTGTTTTAGTTGTTTTTGCAATTATTTACATGTCTATTAATGAAAATTTTGGAGCTAAAGTTACAAAAGGACTTGTTTGGTTAGTCCGTAAATTTGCTAAGAAAAATCTGGAAGAAAAAGAAGCAAAACTTGTTAAAGCTGTTGACGGTTTCCAGAAAACTATGCGTATAATGTTAAAAGATAAAAACCTATTATTTAAGGCTTTTCCAATATCATTTTTAATTTGGATTTTAGAGATTGCACGTGTATGTGTCATATTTTCAGCATTTGGTTATTCAGTATCTCCGGTTATGGTTGGTGAGGTATTTATTTTATCTGTACTTGTAGGATTTATTCCAATATTGCCTGGTGGAGTAGGTATTATAGATGGAACTATGATTTTATTCTTCACATCTGCAGGTATACCATCTAATATTGGTGCAGCGGCTACAGTTCTTGAAAGATTAATATCCTATTGGATGACAACATTCCTTGGTGCTATTACAATACCTTATTATGGTGTAAATGTATTAGATAAAATAACTGGTGGTTCAAAAGAGGATTCTAATTTAGGCACCAAAGAAGATGCAAAAGATGCCGTAAAATCTTTAAATGATAAGCTGGAATAATCCTCTTTATGATTTTTAGTTTTTTATAAATTTCATTATTCTTTTTTTATTTAACTATAATTTACTATTTTTTTTAATTTTTTAATTAATAATTTAATAAAATATTTTATTTTTAGTTATAATTCAATATTTTTTTAATTTTTAACTATGTCTACTTCTAATATTATTTTAATTTAAATTAAAGTTATAATTATGCAATTTTAACCATAAAATATTTTTTTAATTATTTATATTGTTTTTAAATATTTTAAGAAAAATAAAATTAATTCATAAATAAATAGAAAACTTTATTTTATTATTAAAATAAATTTAAAATCATAAGATTATATTCTATAATCTAATTTAAATTAGGTGAAATAATGGAAAATAATTTTAATCTTCAGGAATACCTTGCAGATGGAGT